>JBAXMR010000012.1:0-68617 GCA_037134195.1 Paludibacter sp.
TCATTAATTTGCGAATTAAAAATATAATTGAATTGTTATTTTTTAATGCGTCAGCACTGGCTATTAAACATCTTATTAAAGCACTTGCACATTTCCAAAAAATATAGTACTTTTGCAGCACTTTTTTGCAAAAGAAAGTGTGATGGGAAATTAAGCGACTAATCACTTAAAAATAAAACGCTTAAATTTTGAGTAACACAAAAAATAATTAGATGAAAACATTTGAATTAAAAGGTACAGTACGCACTGTCCTAGGAAAAAAAGCGACCAAAGCTGAACGTGTTGTTGATAACATTCCAGCTGTATTGTATGGTGGAAAAGAAAACGTACATTTTACAACAACAGTAAGTGACGTTCGCAAATTGGTTTATTCACCGGAAGTATTTGTTGTAAACCTTGACATTGATGGCAAAAAAACTAAAGCTGTTATGAAAGCGTTGCAATTTCACCCTGTAACTGACAAAGTTTTACACATTGATTTCTTACAATTAACTGAAGATAAGCCGGTTATTGTTGAACTTCCTGTTAAGCTCGAAGGATTGGCCGAGGGTGTTAAAGCCGGGGGTAAATTGGCATTGGAAATGCGAAAACTGAAAGTAAAAGGATTATATACAGAGATTCCTGAAAATATTATAATCGATGTTACTGAATTAGGATTAGGGAAATCAATTCAGGTAGCTAAAGTTTCGGTTGACAAACTTGAAATTTTGAATGCTAAAAACGCCGTTGTTGCACAGGTTAAATTAACGAGAGCAGCCCGTGGTGCTGCCGCTACATCGGGTAAATAAAATTTAGTTCTAAAGTAAAAAGTTCATAAGTAAAAAGGCATTTAGTCTCTGAACTTTTAAACTTTTAAACTTTCAAACTTTACTAACTGAATTATGAAATACTTAATTGTCGGTTTGGGCAATATCGGTAATGAGTACCAGGACACCCGCCACAACATAGGTTTTACAATATTGGACGCTTTTGCTAAGGCGTCCAATGTTTTTTTTAGTGAAAACCGCTACGGTTCAACTTGCGAAGTTAAGTTGAAAGGCCGTACGCTGGTTTTACTTAAACCATCTACATTCATGAACCTGAGCGGAAATTCTCTGCGTTATTGGATGCAAAAGGAAAAAATTGAGATTGAAAATGTACTTGTGGTGGTTGACGATATTGCATTGCCGTTCGGAACTCTTAGGTTGAAACCTCAAGGTTCGGATGCAGGTCATAACGGATTGAAAAACATTCAGGAAATACTTGGTCATAACAATTATGCCCGACTACGTTTTGGAATAGGAAATGATTTTGCCAAAGGTCGACAAGTGGAATATGTACTTGGCAAATGGACTGCTGAACAAGCAACAGCAATTCCTGAACGTACTGAGCAATGTGTGGAAATTATCCAAAGTTTTTGTCTGGCAGGAATGCAATTGACAATGACACAGTTTAACGGCAAATGAAAACCGAAGTCCGCATAGATAAGTGGTTATGGGCAGTGCGACTTTTTAAAACCAGATCATTGGCAGCCGAAGCTTGTAAAAAAGGGAAAGTTGTTATTCAGAATGTTCAGGTAAAGGCATCCCGAAACGTGAAAGTGGGCGATGTGGTTTGCATCAAACGAAATCCAATACTGTTTTCTTTCAAAGTTTTGGCTTTGTCGGAAAACCGCATGAATGCTAAACTGGTAGCAGGTTTTATGGAAAATGTAACAACTGCCGACCAACTTGAATTAATCGAACTTGGAAAACTGGCCGGACAAACCGGTCGTGATCGTGGAACGGGACGACCAACAAAGAAAGAACGTCGTGAACTCGATGATTTTATTGAACCAACTTTTATGGACGAAGACTATTTTTCTAATGATGAATTATAATTTGTGATTTATGATTGGTTACATAGATTTGGCATCAATAATTTAGAGGAATCAAAAAAACAGTCAAATGAATTCTACAGATTTACAAAACAGGACAAAAAAATTTGCATTGAATGTAATTAAGTTAGCTGAGAAGCTTCCCAATAATCGTGTTGGTTGGACTATTAGTGATTAAATTATTCGCTCTTCTTCGTCAGTAGCTGCAAACTACAGAGCAACCTGTAGGGCAAAGAGTGACAAAGATTTTATTTATAAGTTAGAAATCGTAATTGAAGAAACTGATGAAACTTGTTTTTGGCTGGAAATGATAACAGAATCTGAAATAATTAACTCTAAATCTGAAATAGACATTTTACACAAAGAAGGAAATGAATTGTTATCAATTTTTGTAGCATCTGTCAAAAAGGTGAAATCCCGATTAAATAATAACACCCAATCCTAAATCAAAAATCAGCATTCATAATTTAAAATGTACATAGCTCACAAACTAAAAAAAGAAAATATCTGCGAATATCTGCTCTATATGTGGCAGATAGAAGATTTGATACGTGCTTTTCAACTTGACATTGACGCTTTGAATGAACGTATTATCAAGTTCTATCCGGTATCGGATGATGAGCGTAATAGTTTGTATGGCTGGTATGACAGTCTGATTGATATGATGCGTTTGGAAAATGTTCAGGAAGAAGGACATTTACAACTGAACAAAAATATTATTCTGGAGCTCGACGAACTTCACGGACTTTTATTAAAATCGGGACAAGATGCCGGCTATAATAGCAAATTCTATCATGTGTTGCCCTTTATTAGCCAACTTCGCAATCAAAACAAATCAGATTTATCCGATATTGAATTGTGTTTCAATTTTCAATACGGCATTATGCTTTTGCGTATGAAAAAGGCTGAGATAACTGCGGAAACACTTCAGGCTCAGACCGAGATAAGCAAGTTTATGGTTTTATTAACAAAAAATTACAACTTATACAAGTCGGACGAACTGGATTTTGATGAATAATATTTTTCTCAAAAGAAAGATTATTGCTAATTTTTATTTATTTTTGAGGGTTTAAATTTTCAACTAAAAAAAACAATCTTATGAAAGGTATTGTATTAGCCGGAGGTTCCGGAACACGTTTGTATCCGGTAACAAAAAGTATTTCGAAACAAATCATTCCGGTTTATGATAAACCGATGATTTACTATCCTTTATCGGTACTTATGCTGGCCGGAATTAAGGAAATTCTGATTATTTCCACTCCACAAGATATTCATTTATATGAAAATCTGCTTGGAAATGGTGACGACTTAGGCATCAAACTGGTTTATGCTATTCAACCTTCGCCCGACGGACTTGCACAGGCATTTATAATTGGAGAGGAATTTATCGGCGACGATAGTGTTTGTATGGTGTTGGGTGACAACATTTTCTATGGTTTTGATTTTTCACGTACCCTGCGCGAAGCTGCTCAATTGGAAGATGGTGCTGTAGTTTTCGGATATTATGTAAATGACCCTGAACGCTATGGAGTTGCAGAGTTTGATGCAAATGGCAAAGTATTGAGTCTGGAAGAAAAACCTATACATCCAAAATCGAACTATGCTGTAACAGGTTTGTATTTCTACAGCAACGATGTTATTAAAAAATCAATCGGACTAAAACCATCGAAACGAGGTGAATTGGAAATTACAGACCTCAACCGATTGTACCTTGAAGAAGAACGTCTAAGTCTTAAAATGATGGGACGCGGCATGGCATGGTTAGATACCGGTACGCACGACAGTTTACTTGAAGCATCAAACTTTATTGCAACGATTGAAAACCGTCAAGGATTGAAAATTTCATGTCTTGAGGAAATTGCATACCGCAACGGATATATTAATCGTGAACAACTTCTAAAGCTAGCGGAACCGTTGAAGAAAAATAATTATGGTCAGTACCTAATAAAAATAGCAAACGAAGTAGTTTAATTTGACTCAATTATTTATATAAATGGAAATTATAAAAACTCCCATCCCTGATTTGTTAATCATAAAACCTCGTGTATATGGTGATTCACGTGGTTTTTTCTTTGAAACTTATAACGAAAAAACGTATCTGGATGCTGGTATTGACCTTAGCTTTTGTCAGGACAATCAATCCAAATCATCGTACGGCGTAATCCGTGGTTTGCATTACCAGCTAAATCCACAAAGTCAGTCGAAGCTGGTTTCTGCGGCAGTTGGTAGTGTTTGGGATGTGGCTGTGGATTTGCGCAAAAACTCTCCCACCTTCGGACAATGGTTTGGTGTGGAACTTACTGAAGAAAACCATCTTCAATTCCTTATTCCACAAGGATTTGCACATGGATTTTCTGTATTAAGCGAAACGGCTTTATTTACCTACAAATGTGATAATTTTTACAGTCCAACGCTCGAAAGAGGTATAATGTACGATGATGCTGATTTGGCAATAGACTGGAAAATTCCTGCCGACAAAGCCATTATTTCAGAAAAAGACACTAAACATCCGTTGTTCAAAGATGCGGACATGAACTTCTGAGATACGAATTTCACGAATTAAATCGAATTTTGTTTTGCATAGAAAATAGCATTATTATGACGACTATTTTGATTACAGGAAGTAAAGGACAGCTTGGCAACGAAATGCAACAAGCTGCAACTCGTTACCCACAATTCAACTATATTTATACCGATGTTGATGAACTGGACATTTGCGACAAAACAGCATTAGATGCTTTTGTAAAAGCCAATTCTGTGAATTTCATTGTGAATTGTGCTGCTTATACAGCTGTGGATAAAGCGGAAGATGATGTTGAGCTTTGCTATAAAATCAATTCTGATGCTGTTCGGAACATTGGCGAAGTGGCCGCTTCAAATGGCATCAAAGTGGTTCATGTTTCAACAGATTATGTTTTCGATGGAACAAATCACATTCCTTACACCGAAAATCAGGAAGTTAGCCCGGCAACGGTTTACGGTAAATCCAAATTAGCCGGAGAACAAACATTGATTGAAAGTTGTATAGATTCAGTAATTATACGCACAGCTTGGCTATATTCATCGTTTGGAAATAATTTTGTAAAAACAATGATGAAACTGGGAACAGAAAGAGATTCGCTGAATGTCGTTTTCGATCAGGTTGGGTCACCAACTTACGCTGCCGACCTTGCAGAAGCGATTATGAAAGTTATATCTTCTGAGAATTTTGTTGCCGGAGTTTACCATTTCTCGGATGAGGGTGTATGCAGTTGGTACGATTTTACGAAAACCATCCATAAAATTGCCGGTATTACCTGTAACGTGCAACCGATTGAAAGTAAGGATTTTCCTGCACGAACTCCTCGTCCACATTACAGTGTGTTGAATAAGGCAAAAATTAAATCAACTTATGGAATCACGATTCCGCACTGGGAAGAAAGTTTAGAGAAGTGTATTAAGATTCTAACGAAATAGAATCAATAAAACTTTTCCAAGGTTGAAAACTTTGGAAAAGTTATAAATTCGTTTTATTTCCTTTTCTGACCGCGAGTTTTGGGCTTTTTATATTTGATTTTCATCGCTTCAGCACGACGAACTTTCATATTGACCTTTTTATTTTTATCACTTTTTTCGTGAAAAGCCTCTCCACCTTCTTCTTTCTTTGGAATTGAAATCAACACATTTTTCATTGCCACCTTGGGTAGTTCATCCAATGTAAGTTCTGTTGAAACAACGACTTCTTCGGGCATTTTCATCAAAGGAATTTTCTGACCCATTAACTCTTCAATGGCTTTGCGATATTCTGCATCCGCTTTGGTGATAAAAGCCAACGCAACCCCTTTCTTATCAGCACGACCTGTACGTCCGATTCGGTGCATATAACTTTCGGGAACTTCGGGCATATCAAAATTCACGACATGCGTCACGTCATCGAAATCAAGTCCACGGGCAACCAAATCTGTTGCTACTAACATTCTGAGTTTATTCGCATTAAACGACCTGAATGCTTCCAACCTGAAATTCTGCGATTTATTGGAGTGAATAACTCCAATTTCTTCAGGGAAAAGAGGTTCCAGCTGTTCATACACATCATCAGCCATTTTCTTGGTCGATGCAAAAAGCAATACTTTTGAAAAATCAGGATTGGTTTTCAGGAAGAATTCCACCAGATTTATTTTTGTATTGAAATTAGGCACTTTAATTCCGGCTTGTTTAATATTTTCAAGCGGTGTTCCGGTGCGGGCAGCTTCAATTTCGAGTGGATCAATAAAGAAATCGGCAATGAAATCTTTTAGTTCGTCAGTAATTGTTGCCGAAAACATCAGATTCTGACGTTTGGTTGGCAGTAAATCAATCACTCGAATCAATTGCGGACGGAAACCGAGATTCAACATTTCGTCAACCTCATCAATTATAAATCGTTTTACGGATTTTAGCTTCAGAGTTCCGTTCAGCGCAAAGTCCAACAAGCGACCGGGGGTGGCCACCAATACATCCAGTCCGGCAGTTATCAGCGGTGTTTGCTGTATCATATTGACTCCACCATATACTCCGGCAACACGAACATTCATGTATTTGGTCAGCTTTTCAACCTGTTCCACCACCTGCAAAACCAACTCACGGGTAGGAACAACAACCAAAATTGTCGGACTTTTTTCCTTCGTATATTTCCATTGACGAAGTGTTGGGAGTAAAAATGCAATGGTTTTTCCGGTTCCGGTCTGAGCAATTCCTACCATATCGCGACCCGACATAATAACCGGAAACGCTTTTTCCTGAATGGTGGTTGGTTGTGAAATCCCTAAATCATCAAGGGCATTGAGAAGCGGAGAGTTGATATTAAAGTCGGTAAAAGTCATGCACTAATTAATAATTAAAAATTCATAATTCATAATTAAAAGAGTGCAAAGATACGGCAAAAGATGGGAACATTCAACTTTCATACATTTTTAATTAATTCTGACTTCAATTTCAAAATATTTATTTAATTCTGACTTCAATTTCAAAATATTTATTTAATTTTGCATCCGTAGAAATACAATTCGCCCGCTGTAGCGACAGCGGCATTACATATTATCAAAAGCGTTAGCTTTTATTCCTATCCTTGAAACTTAGACACTTTCAAAATACAACGGAATAAGTTAGTAAACGCCTGCGCTAAATGCGTGGGCTTTAACTTATTACTTGTATAGGGCAGTCTAAGGCCTCAAGGGTGTGATACAGTTGAAGTACCACGCTTTTTTTATGCCCAAAAATGAAGAAAACAAAGATTCTTAATTAAAAACTTATAAATTAAATGCTTATGAAATCTTCTGCTATTTTTAAAATTACTGTCTTAAGTGTACTCATTCTCACAGGCTGTGGGAAAGGTGTAAAACTAAGTAAACTTGCTCTAAAGAACAAGTTGTATTACAATGCCGATTCAAAAGAACCTTTTACTGGAAAGGTTTATGAAGATTATCTCTCAGGTAAAGATTCGCTTGTTGCTGAGTTGGATAACGGATTATTTAATAAAGACTTTTTAGTGTTTTACCAAACTGGAGCTATTAAAGACTCTATCGTATATGAAAAGGGGACAATCGTAAAATATAAAGAATTCTTACAAAATGGTAAAGTAAGAAATTATGCAAAGAAATTATTGATTGAATCAAAAGAGGGAGTATTTTTAATCAAAGACCAACAGAATAATTCTATCTGTTTTTCAGGGCAAACATTAGATACAGTATACTTGCACAACAGTTCTACATTTGATAAAGATAAAGTTTATTTGGACACTTTGGGTTTATCATTGACATGCAAAGGAAATATTTGCCTTGTTGTCGATAACTACATAAATGGAAAATTAGATGGTGATAAGATAATCTATTATCCAAATGGAAAAATCAATGATTTTTCAAAATATGTAAAAGGGAAAATGGACGGTAGATATTATGGATGCTATGATAACGGGACGTTACGTCATGAAAGCTTTTTCAAAAATGGTCTTCATGACGGGAAAAGTCTTTCATATTATAAAAACAAACAGTTGAAAGAGATTGGTAATTACAAAAAAGACGAAAGAGACAGTATCTGGAATGAGTATTATGAAAATGGAAAATTGAAAGGCACTGCCCATTATTCAAATGGAAAGGACAACGGTCTATTTATAGATTATTATGAAAACGGAAATGTAAAATTGCGTGGAAGTTTTCAAAACGGATTAAAAGATGGTGATTGGACATGGTATTCTTCCAATGGAGGGGTTCAATCAACAGGAAAATACAAACAAGGAAAAGTTTTGAGAAAATGTGATTGCTGTGGCAAATACTATATCTATGAAGAAGGTTGGGAAGCCAGAAATCCCGGCTTTAGCAGTGGAGCCTGGGAAGTATTTGCTGATGGAGGTGCTGGTGGTGGTCCGTATTGTTCAAGGGGTTGTGCAATTAAATGTGAATAATATATCAAAACTAAAACAAAAAGCAAGCCCGAATATTAACTATTCAATTTTAATTAATAAATCCGTCTTTAGAACCCTAATTGAAAGTTTTAAAGACATAAAAACCAAATTCAAAATGAAAAACTTAAAAAAAATCGGAATTTTAGTACTCCTGTCAATGACTATGTGTGTAATGTCACAAAATCCAACTGCTAGAAGCATGAACAGGTCAATTAAGGCATTAACGCGGATGCAACAAATGATGGGTATGAAAGATGAACCTGAGATTAATGCTCAAAAAACAGTATCTGATATAGATGGAAATGAATATAAAACTGTAAAAATTGGCAATCAAACATGGATGGCAGAAGATCTTAGAACAAAACATTACCGTAATGGAGATTCAATTGCATTTGTAAGCGATTCAACATCATGGGTAGCATTAAAATCCGTTGGTGCATATTGTTATGTCTATGATAACATTGAAAATTCCAAAAAGGGAGGAATGTACAATTATTTTGCAATTGCCGACAAAAGAAATATTGCGCCTAAAGGTTGGCATGTAGCAACAATTGATGATTGGAAAACGCTTACAAATACATTAGCTGGTGTAAAATTGAAAGAACAAGGATTAACTGAGATATTACAAGGGGGTAAACTAAATCTTGGAGCTGCTGGACTTCGTCAAAATGGTACTTTTGGTGGTGTTAATCAAATATGTTTTATGTGGAGCTCTACTCAATATGATAATGAAACAGTTTGGGTATGGATTGCTAAAGAATCTAATAGACTACTTTCATATACAGATAAATGTCCAAAATCAGCTGGTTGTAAAGTTCGATGTGTAAAAGATGTACCAATTGTAAAACCAACAACAAAATCAACTAAAAAAAAGAAATAAAATGGAAAAGGAAACAGTTGAACTAATTTCAGCATGGGTAACAATAATAGGATTACCCATAGCACTTGTAACAATTTTGGTTGCATTTAGGCAATTTAGATATTCAAAAAAGATATCAGAGGCGAAACTTTGGCTTGAACTAAGACAATCATTTTTAGTGCATAACGAAGTACATTTGAAATTGAGAAATGGCGGGGATTGGGCAATAAAAAAGTCTAAACCGACTACGGTTGAAGATTGGGCGAAAATTGACGCATATTTAGGACAATTTGAACTTTGTCACCTAATGTTAGAAAAATGCTTGATAGAAAGTGATATGTTTAAATCACAATATGACTTCAGATTATATAATATTCTGCATAATGCTGAAATAGTTGAATATATCAATCATGATGCAACTGATTGGGAGAAATTTATTAAACTTTGTAGAAGTTTTGGTTACAATCAAATTTAATTTAAAACTGTCAGTTACTGGTACGCTTTCCAAAGTGTACCAATAGAAACAACTAATCGGCTGAATTTCACAATTAAAATTCAGCCGAATTATTTCTTTTCAGTATAGAAATATCCTTCCAACAATAGTGAGAAAATCATTTTACTATTGAAATAAAATTCCTATTATACCGGCAGAGTTGTTTCATGTATAAAATAACATTCCCATTATAGTGGGAGAGTTGTTTTACTATTGAAATAACATTCCTATTGTAGTGGGGGAGTTGTTTTACTATTGAAATAACATTCCCATTGTAGTGGGGGAGTTGTTTTACTAGTGAAATAACATTCCCATTTTAGCGGGAGAGTTGTTTCACTATTGAAATAACTTACAGGAGATGTCGGCAGGGATATTTCACTATCTGTTTCAGGGTGCTAATCGGGAGATAGTCCAACTTTCACCTTCTTTTGTAAATAACAAACGATCGTGTAAACGATTTGGACGCCCCTGCCAAAACTCTATTGAAGTGGATTTTACAGTATAGCCACCCCAATGCGGTGGTTTTGGCACTTCATTGCCAAATTTTTGCTGATAATACTGAAACTGTTTCTCCAGAAAATCGGCAGAATGAATAACAGTGCTTTGTGGCGAAGTCCACGCTCCAAGCTGACTGTCGAGCGGACGGGATTTAAAATAGGAGGTGGAAATGATTTCACTGATTTTTTCAACCCTTCCTTCAACTCTGACCTGACGTTCAAGACTTGGCCAGAAAAGATTCAGTGCTACCCGATTGTTCTGAGCTATTTGTTGCGCTTTATGACCTTCGTAATTAGTATAAAACACAAACTTCCCATCGACAAATTCTTTCAAAAGAACAACACGCGAATGAGGCTGCAAATGCTCATCAACTGTCGAAAGCACCATAGCGGTAGGTTCAGGTTGTTCGCTTTCAATCGCTTCCTGCAGCCATTTCTCAAATTGATCCAGCGGATTTTTCAACACTGAATTTTCATCAAGTGAAGAAAAAAGATATTGTTTTCGGATATCGCGAAGCATATTTTTTTGATTTTTGATTTACAAATTTACGATTTACAATTAAAGAACAATTTATTGTGAGTTTGGTTTAAAATTCGACCATTTATCATCAAAATCCGGCGAAAAGTAACAGCCCGGAATCCGGCAAAAAAAGTTTGAATTTGTTCATATCTTTTCCTGAAATTGGAATCCGAAGACGAAAGAAAAAGCTAATTTTGCGAGCAAATTTCAACTATATACATTTATAATGAAAGACATGCTGCAAGCGCGCCACATTGGCATTTCAGCGCAAGACGAAGTCACTATGCTTCAAACCGTAGGAGTTTCAACCCTCGATGAACTGATTGAACAGACAATTCCTTCCTCCATTCGTTTACAAAACCCGATAGAACTGCCTGAGCCACTTACTGAGAGACAATATGCAGAGCATATTTCGGAAATTGCTTCGAAGAACAAGCTTTTCACTTCGTATATCGGACAAGGTTGGTACGATACGATTACTCCGGCCGTAATTCAACGCAATATCTTTGAAAACCCATCGTGGTATACCTCTTATACGCCTTATCAGGCCGAAATTTCGCAAGGACGATTGGAAGCACTGCTGAATTTCCAGACTGCCGTTTGTGATTTTACAGGACTGCCGCTTGCGAATGCCTCCTTACTCGACGAAGCCACTGCCGGTGCTGAAGCTGCAACTATGATGCTGAACCTTCGCAGCAGGGAGCAGGTAAAAAATGAAGCTAATATTTTGCTCGTTGACAGCGCTGTTTTTCCGCAAACCATCGCCGTATTAAAAACACGTGCGGAAGCTCAGGGAATAAAATTGGAAATCGGGAATTGGGAAAGCTGGAATTTGACCAGCAAGCACTTCGGAGTAATTATCCAATATCCAAACGCCAACGGAAATGTGGAAGATTATTCTGAATTAGTAAACGATGCTCACGCTTTAGGCGCTAAAGTAGCTGTAGCAGCCGACATTTTAAGCTTAGCATTACTTACACCTCCGGGAGAATGGGGTGCTGACATTGTTTTTGGTTCTACTCAACGTTGGGGAATTCCGATGGGATTTGGTGGTCCATCGGCTGCTTATTTTGCTACCCGCGACGAGTTCAAGCGTGATATGCCGGGACGCATTATCGGTATCAGCAAAGACGCCAACGGAAAAACTGCCCTTCGCATGGCCTTGCAAACCCGCGAACAACACATTAAACGCGAAAAAGCGACTTCCAATATCTGTACTGCTCAGGCTTTACTGGCTTCTATGGCTGGCATGTATACTGTTTATCACGGTGCCGAAGGTATTAAAACTATCGCTCAACGGATTCACTCTATTGCTACGTATATCAACGAAATACTTCCTGTATATGGTTATACGCAGGAAAACGACAATTTCTTCGACACCTTGAAAGTTTCGCTACCTGAAAATATTAGCATTGAAACTCTCAAAGAAATTGCACTGGAATACGAAGTGAATTTCCGCTATTTTGAAACCGGCGAAATTGGTATCAGCTTCGACGAAACAACCGACATTGACGATGTAAACACGCTGATAGAAATTCTGGCAACAGCCGATGGAAATTCACCCGTTTTTGCCGATGAGGAAGAGTTGGAAGGCTTGACTTCCATCGACGAAAATCTGGAACGCAAGTCGGCTTACCTGACTCACCCCGTTTTCAACAGTTATCACAGCGAAACGGAGATGATGCGCTATATCAAAAAGTTGGAACGTCGCGATATTTCGCTGACTCACTCGATGATTTCATTGGGTTCGTGCACCATGAAACTGAATGCAGCCTCGGAAATGCTCCCTATGAGCAAACCGGAACTGGGTGGTATTCATCCGCTTGCTCCTGCAGACCAAACTGAAGGGTACAACGAAATGATTGCAGAACTGGAGAAATACCTGACATCGATTACCGGTTTTACGGCTTGCAGTCTGCAACCAAACTCGGGTGCAGCCGGTGAATACGCCGGACTGATGACCATTCGCGAATTCTTTAAAGCCAAAGGCGAATCGCAGCGTAATACCTTATTAATTCCGGCTTCGGCACACGGAACCAATCCGGCCAGTGCAGCTCAAGCCGGTTTCAATATCGTGGTTGTGAAATGCGACGAGGGCGGAAATACCGACTGGAATGAGTGGAAAGAAAAAGCCGAAGCCAACAAAGACACGCTGGCAGGCTGTATGATAACCTACCCTTCCACCCACGGAATTTTTGAAGAACATATCAAGGATATGTGTGAGGCCATTCACGCCAACGGCGGTCAAGTGTATCTGGATGGTGCCAATATGAATGCTCAGGTTGGATTAACAAACCCGGGAACAATTGGTGCTGATGTGTGCCACCTGAACCTGCATAAAACCTTTGCTATTCCTCATGGTGGTGGCGGACCGGGTGTGGGTCCTATTTGCGTGGCGGCTCATTTAGCTCTTTTTTTACCAAGCAAAACATTCGGACAAAATACGGTTTCTGCTGCTCCTTATGGAAGTGCAAGCGTAACAGCCATAACCTACGGCTATATCCGCATGTTAGGCGTTGAAGGACTGACACAATCCACCAAAATTGCCATTCTTAATGCCAATTATCTGGCTGCTAAATTAAAAGACAGCTACGGAGTGCTTTATACAGGCGAAAAAGGCCGCGTGGGTCATGAATTGATTCTGGAAGCACGTAACTTCAAAGCCACTTCAGGCATAACTGAAACAGATATTGCCAAACGATTGATGGATTATGGCTTCCACGCTCCTACCTTATCATTCCCTGTTCACGGAACGCTGATGATAGAACCAACCGAAAGCGAATCGCTGGCCGAACTGGACAGGTTTACACAGGCTATGTTGCAGATTTTCGAGGAAATCAAGGAAGTGGAAAACGGTACAGCCGACAAAACCGACAATGTATTGCTAAACGCACCGCATCCTGAATACATCATTGTTTCCGACGAATGGAATCACTCTTACAGCCGTGCAAAAGCAGCCTATCCAACCGATTGGGTTGCTGAAAACAAGTTCTGGGTAAATGTGGCGCGTGTGGATAACGGCTACGGTGACAGGAATTTGGTTTGTAGTTGTCAGACAATTTAAACAACCCCTAACCCTAAAGGGGGACTTTAAGAAAAGAAAAATGCGAATCGATTTTAGTCGGTTCGCGTTTCTTTTGATTGGTTTAAACAAGGGACAAGCGACTTCCAAGTCGCTTGAGTTAATATCTCAAGCGACTTCCCAGTCGCTTGTCCCTTACTTTATCCCTTAGTTAGTAGATTTTTCTGCTTATTGCATTTCCAGCTTTATCGGTAGCTGTAAAGATGCCTGTTTTGCTGCGGAGCATAAAGGTAGTGCCTTGCCCGGACTGTAGTAACTGTCCTTGCAGCGAGTAGAAACGCAATTTTACTTCGGTATTAAACTGCAACGTGTTACCAACAAGATGATACGTTAGAAAATCATCATTTAATTTATTTAGCTCCGATGTAAAATCTAACGTAAAATAACTATATGGATATACTGCCGAATGAATACCGCGTTCCACTTCTAATTTATAAATGCCATTGCCTGTATTACTACCATTCCCTATAACAAATCCAACACCGCTTCCATCACCTACATAGTGAGCTCCTTCAGTCCAAGTTGTGTCTTTACCTGATACTATGTTGGCTAGTAAAGTTCTGTAAGTAACTCCGGTTACTGTTGATGAAAGTACTATCATTCTATTCCTTATATCTAAGGTGGGTTTTTCGAGAATAGAAATGGTGTCATTAGTCCAATAACCTGTTCCATCATTTAATCTACCAATGAATGAGCCTTTTCCAAAAAACCGTACACTATCTGTGTATGATCCTGTATAAGCAGCATCACTTAATGTCTTCCATTTATAATATCCACTTGTTGTGCTTCCCGTAGGATTCATATAAGGTCCCGCACTCACCGTAGCACTTCCACCTTGCGCCACCCAGATAAAATCGGGATAATTGCCATAAGTAGCTGAACCGATAGTTTGGTCTTGAAGGTCGGCTTGGTAGTTGATGGTTAAGCCTACTGCTTTGATTGTTCCACTTACTTTATAATTTACAATCCAACTTCCACAATCACTATTTACTAATTGTATTGTATCATTTGAGTATGTATTGCTGTTCACTCCACCATGAAAATAACCTGTCTTTGCATCCATACCTGCAATAGAAATATATACAGGATGTCCTGTCTTGATTGATAAATAAAACTCACTTCCACTTGGTAAATCAGGTATCATATAGGGATGTGTTTTGGTGGTATAGGGTTTGAAATCAATAGTAACAGAACTTTGCGCACTCGCGCTGATACATGCTGATGCCAGCAGGGTTGTAAACAGAATGAGGCGAAGGGAGGTGGAGAAATGTTTCATAATGTTGGGTGTTTTAGTTAATATAATTTAATTTTAAAGCGTGTTACAGTCGGAGTGCGACTTAAAGTCGCACTCCGACTAATGAAATTACTTATGCCTTCTTCACAGCTGCTTTCGGTGTATCGCTCACATCGAATCCCCATTGGCTAAGTTCTTTGGGGTTGTCGCGGTAAACGCCCAGCAGGAGGTCGCGGGTGGCTTTTACCGAATTGTCGATTTCGGCTAATAGTAAATCACGTTGGCGGTAAGCCAAATTAGCCTGACGTTGCAGGTCTTCTGCTTGTTGGTGTAGTACCTGTGCATTCGCCACTTCGGGTCCGTTTGTGTCCCAATTGTGGCTTTGTAATGTTTTTAATACAGATTTCTCACCATCAGCTACGTGTTTTGCGTAAATACGTGCTGCCAATCCTAATTCATCTACAACACTTTTGGGTATATCTACCCTTGCTTTTGAATTTCCCATAAATTTTTTAAATTTTATTATTACACTATAGAGATTTATTAATGCTCATTCTGTTATATTCATGCTTTCATCACCAACATACCCGGTTTCATCATTGCAGGAGGGTAGTTCATCACCGAATAACCCTGTTTCATCATTGCAGGAGGGTAAATCATCGCCGAAACACCCTATTTCATCATTGACAGAGGGTAGTTCATCATCGAAATACCCTATTTCATCATTGCAGGAGGGTAAATCATCAACATAATACCCAATTTCATCATTGCAGAAGGGTAAATCATCATTGAATTACCCTATTTCATCGTTGCAGGATGGTTATTCAAATTTGCTGCAATGTGGGTTAACTATTTAAATGTGTATTTTATCTATATTTACTCAATCAATTGATTATCAAAATGAAAAAATTTGTAGTGCCCAAATAAATTTACAAATTGTATATATCTAAGAAATCAGTGATATATGAAAGATAAGCTGCAAAATGGGTTAATAGTTGTTGATCATTTTTGAGGTTTATTTTCGATTTAAAAAACAAACATCAATTAATATTTCAGCAGCATTAGTTAGTATGATAGTTTTGTAAAAATACATTAATATCACATTGAATACAGCACAGAATAATCCATAGGGATAATCAAGCAATCAAACCCGAGAAAAAAGTTATTCATCTTATCATTTTTACTCCACTCTCGTTCCGCGCTCCCGTCGTTCAGATCGTTGTTCTACAATAAGTGGATTTGCTTTTATTTCATCGTTCCAGAGTCTATTGAAATAAACATCGTGAGCCATATACATAGCCTGACGAAACGATTCTTCGGAAGCTATGTTTTGTCCGGTAATATCGTAAGCAGTACCGTGATCGGGCGAGGTACGAATAACTGGTAACCCAGCTGTGAAATTTACACCGCTATCCATCGATATGGTTTTAAACGGAATTAGACCCTGATCGTGATACATAGCCAAAACGCCATCAAACTTACCAAATGTACCCGAACCAAAGAAACCATCGGCAGGATAAGGTCCTACACAAATAATGCCTTTGGCTTCGGCCTGTTTCATGGCAGGAATAATAACAGTTTGTTCCTCTTTACCTAATATTCCGTTATCTCCGGCATGCGGATTGAGTCCAAGCACAGCTATCCTTGGACGGTTAATGCGGAAGTCTTTTTTCAATGATTCGTTGAATACAAGCAGTTTTTCGAGAATTAGTTTTTCTGTAAGTTCGGCCGAAACTTTTTCAACCGCAATATGTCCGGTAACAACAGCCACACGCATCACATCATTCACCAGCATCATCAAAGATGGTGTCCCCGTTCCGAAATTGTTCTCAAAATACTCTGTATGTCCCGGAAATTTAAACGTAGGTGACTGAATGTTTTTCTTGTTAATTGGAGCAGTAACCACAGCATGCAACGCACCTTTTTTCAAATCGGCAGTAGCTCGTTCCAGTGCCGATAATGCAGCTTTTCCAGCTTCTTCGGTAGAATTCCCCATTTCCACCTTAATTTCATCATTAGCACAATTGATAATGTTTACCCGCTTATGATTGATTTCTCCAATAGAATTTACAATATTCAGGTTCAATCCCTGAATGTCAAGCTGCTTTCGGTAAAATGCTGCCACTTTAGGTGAGCCGTAAATAACCGGCACTATCGTTTCAAGCAAGCGTGGTTCTACAACGGTTTTAAGAATTACTTCATAACCAATGCCATTTATATCACCTTGAGTTATACCGATAATTATTCTGTTTGATTCCATATTGAGTATTTTATAATTATTCTTTTCCTTATTTTGCTACATTCAGAAATGTAAGTATAGATTCCATTAGGCTTGCCCTATCTTTGTCTGACTTAATGGTTTCTAACGGAAAACCGAACGAACAAACCTTGTATGCGCCATCATAAGCCACTGCCGCGCTACGGTTGTTCTCTACGTAGCGACAAATACTGTAAGCTGCACTATCAGCAGGTTCAATAGCATCGGGAGACTCTACGTAGTAACGTTCGCCATTAGGCGTATCATAATAAGAAAAATCCATTGTACGGAAACCCCTTAACTCTGAATTTAGCAATCGTACATTGCCCATGGCACTTGCATGAGAAGTTACATAGTTGATTTTTAGTACATTTTTCAAAAACTCACGATCTGACTTTATTGAGTTTAATGGTTCACATAAATCAGAACCAATATAAGCACCGCTAACCAGTAAATTTCCACCTGCCTGACAATAACTCTGTATTGATTGTTGCAAAGCTAATGGAAAAGTTTTAAAATTAGGTGTTTTTTTTGCATTTCCTATGAAAGTTTGCTTTTGTTTACCCAATATCAAATCCACCAGTTTATAATGATTCAGATTAATATCTCCAGCCAGAACAGCCTTTTCGCTGCACGAAACAAAAGAATATCCGGCCAGCTTCATTGCTTTTCCGTGGATATATGCGTAATCGAAAGTGTTTCCTGCAATTGGTTTTGCTTCAAAATTGGCATAACATGAACCAAAGCCAGGCGCATCATCACTTTTCCAGCGTGCATGACGTTTAAATTCAAATTGCTTACCCACATAAGCAATATCATTCATATAAGGCACTCCGGCATCGTAATCAGTAAGAAATCCGGCGTAGGTACTGTCAATCACAAAACTGGCTGGAGCACTCAAGCGATCGAATCCGTTTACAATCATCACTTCTGCCTTTGAATTGGGACATTGGTATGATGATAAAATTTCAGAAGGAAAGCTTTCGCCTCCTTTGTTAAGTGCAGCTACTTTAAAGCTATAAATTTTACCGGGTTGAATAGGAAGAGTGATATCAGTTGAGTCAACCATTATCCCATTATCAAAATCTCCTTCATCCACTCTTGTGTAAACAATATAATTATTCGGTTGAGCAGTGGATTCAAGGCTATCGGTCACAGCTTTCCAGCTCAATTCTACCTTGTTTTTCTCTGCAAAATGGCAACTGAACTGTTCCACAGGAAGAGGCTGTACTACGTAATCTGTTTTATTAGCAGCAGAGATATATCGTAGTATACCTTTGTAAATAGCACGACTCACCGTGAACCGGAAACGTGGATCAAATCCGTAGCGCATATCGGAGAAATTCTGATGCGAAAGTAATTCAAGCAACATGGTTGGAACTTCCGGCACGCGTGATTCACTGTAAGATTTATTCCACATTCCACGTCTACTCCACTCAGGGGCAAATGTTTTTCGTATATCAGACACAACTTGTGTCTGGATAATATCTGTCAAATCACGCGAAGCCCAACGTGAAATTCCATTCGTAAAAGTGTAATTTCCAACATTGTTCTTGATAGTACAAATCCCCAACGTTCCAACAATTGAATCGCCCAATGTTGCACCGGCATCGGTGTGAAAAGCCATAGCCAAATCTATCGGAATATTTTTTCCTTTATAGTTAGGCAAAACAGCAGAACCTCCGGCAAGGTAATTTACCCAGTATCCTCGTGACTGAAAATCATCAGAATAATCATTCATTCCACGTGTTCTACTATAAATGCTGTCGGGCATGCCTGCCCATTGTAACCAATAGCGCGAACCTTCGTTATAACGGGGTCGCTGACTAATTTCAGGGGTATAGGCTGTTTGAAAGGAAGCAACCGTCATCGGTTTGGTTATAAGGCTGTCAGCAGCACCGTGAGTTGTTGCTGTTATGGTATCGCGAATAATTCCATTGTACGGATTGCGGGCCATATTTCCCATCCCGCCTCCAAACTTAACAGCATCAGCAGTAATAATTTTATCGTCCTCGGAACTTACGTTGGTTAGAATCACCTTGTTCTGATTATTCCTCCCTTTATCAAAATTAAAATGCCCCAGATAAAGCCAGGTTCCTCCATTCATAGTTTGATTCACAGAAAATTCGGTTTTAATTCCACGGTGAACAACGGTATAACGGGCATCGGTAGTACTGCTATCGAGCGTTTTGTATGAAACGTAAACAGCATACTTACCCGCTTCGGGAATGTTCGGAGTCCATTCTACGCGACTTTGTTCATCGGAGCTAATATTAGTAGTTGTTTCGCGATACGTTCCCAAAGCAAAAGGATTTTCGCCAAACAAATATGTTTTTTTTGAATTGGCAAAACCCGGAAGTTCATCTTTTATCCATCGTTTATATTCGTTTTGTTCTCTGTAACGCGAGGTATTGTCTCTCGAATCGTTGTCCACAATCACTTCATTGAGCTGAGTATCCCGTTCACGTGGCAATAACACGTTAGCACCGGCTTTTTCAAGCATCGGAACTAAAAATGGTAGTACATACGATTGTGTGTATAAATCTTCTACAGTCTGAAAATAGCGGGGACGCTGCCATTCCCACCGCATTTTTCGTTGGTTGTAATACCAACCATGACTTTGCCATAGTGCAATATGGCGGTTTTGCAATCCGTTCAAAATTTCAAATGGTCTCGATGTATTTACAACCAAGGGGTGTGGTGCAGGTTGAACCGAAAACTGACGGCTTTCATCAATTTTAGTCGGATTGTAGTAATTTGGAATTAAATCTTCAATCCTTCGACCTTCAACGAGACACACAACCGAAGATACAGGATTTTTTCGTTCGACAATAGTTTTTATTGCATTGTAAATACGTTGCACATTTTCAGGTCTGAATGGCATATTACTGAATTTATCTGCCATAGAAACCGCGACAGCACCATTTCTTGCTGTAAAACCCACTACATTCACGCGCCCGATAAAGGTGTAACTGTTTGCAATAACAGTCAGTGAATCGGAAATCTGATTTTCAAGCAGATTTCGTTGTCCAAATGTTATTCCGGTGATACCAAACGCAATAACAGAGAGTATGTATTTTAATTGCAGTTTCAAGTTTTAAGAGAATCTGATTGTTGCAAAGTTATATAAAAAAACGGAATGATTTTACTCACTCCGTTTTCGTTGTAACATTTTTATTGGTTAATTTTATCAGAAGAAATTCAAACGGTTATCAGTAATATCTGCTTTATCTTTCAAGTCCTGAATAATCATGTAAGGCAGTGAATAACTCGTACGACCGTTCAACTGCATCACTTCCGTTTTGGCATCAAACGGTTGTGGATTTTCTTTTTTGTTTAATGTACTTACTACATATACACCTGAGTTTCCTTTAATAGGTGCAGAAACTTTTCCAACAGGCAATACACTCACTTTTCCGATTATTGAAGGTTCAAATCCGGCTGTTCCAAACTGGTATGAACCGAAATTCACAGTAGGTGCAGTTTTAATAGAGTCCTTTACGAAAACCGATAAACCTTCGAGGGTAGGTGTTTTTGCAAGTTGTTCCGATAGATTTTTAATCATCATTTCGGCTTTTTTGTCCTTAATAATTTCGGCTTTTAATTGGTCTTTCACTTTATCTACCGTTCGGTAGCCTTTCTTATTCACTTCGTTGGTCATTACCACAGCAAATTTAGTTCCACATTCAAACACGTCTGAAACATCTTTTTTGCTGCTTTTGAAAACCCACTGAACAATTTTGCGGGATTGAGGCAAATCAGCAATACGTTCTGAAGTCTGCATAATATCTGTAGCCTGACGAACAACATATCCGCTTTCTTTGGCTTTCTTTTCGAAGTTATCTGCTTTCAGGTCGATGGCAAACTGTTTAGCATCATTGTAAATTTTGCTAAACGATTTACTGCTTGCCACCACTTTGCGTTGCAAAATAGCCAGTTTCACTTTTTGACGTGGAGCTGTTTTGTCCATCACCTGCATAATTTGAGTTCCCTGAGCATTTTTAATCGTGAAAATCTCATTTTTAGAATTGGCAAATGCTTTCGAAGTGATTTCTTTGTCCATACCTTGCATGCCTTCAGTTATCCAACCTATTTCACCTTTGTTGGAAGCTGTTTGTTTCACTGCTGAGTATTTCTGTGCTAATACGCCAAAATCTGCACCTCCTTTTATTGCTGCAATAAGACTATCTGTTTTAGCCTCATCTTTGGTTGCCAGAAAAATATGGCGGAGTTTCACTGAGTCGGATAACGAAATACCTGACTGCATGATACGTGCCATGGTGTAGGTGTCATCAACAAAGCTTGGTCCGTAAACCTCACCGGTATTTCCTTTAAATGCAAAATCTTTAAGTATGGAAGGAGTAGTTTTTTCTGAATAGTTACGTCCATCATACATTACATCTGAGTTTGAATTTACCAATCCTGCAGCATCAGTTGTTGTTTTAAATTCAGGAGCTAATTTATTCATCCAGTTTTCAGCATCTTTGTAGTCGTCTTTCAACGGTTTGATATCGAATGAAACATAAGATAAACCACAGTTAGCTTCCTGTTTATATTGTTCTTTTTGTTTGCTGTACCGTTCAGAAATTTCGCTGTCTGATACTTTTACCAACGAATCAGAAATCTGGTAATAAGGCTGAACAAGGTATTTTACATCAACACTTACCTTACGATCCTGATATGTCATTTTAGCATCCAGATTATTTGCAGTTACTGATTTTGAAATCAAAGCATTATATTTTTCCTGCAACAGTTGTGTTTTTACAGTTTTTTCCCAAAATTTCCAGTAGCTTTTCAGTTTTTCAATTTGTTGTTTCTGTTCCTGATTTGAAGCTGCTTGTTCCAACGCATTCTGAAACTGCATTAATGCTTCACGGCTGAATTGGCCGTTTTCGCCGGCAAAAGCACGACGTTGTAAAATAAGCGGGTGGATATTATTACCAATCAAGCGGTCGGTTAACTCATCCTTGCCTACTGCCAAACCAAGTTTCTTGGCTTCTGCATTCAGAATTTTCTCATTTACCATGGTTTCCCATACTGATTGACGAAGTTGATTCATCATATCTTCACCCAATTCGGTTTTACCGGTTTCAATTTTGTACACTTCTGTCAACTGATCAATTGCCGCAGAGTATTCCTTGATATTAATATCATCTCCTGCAATTTTTGCGACAGTTTCTTTTGACTTATTGAAATAAGTTGAACCTTCTTTAAGGAAATCACCTACAATAAATGCTAATAATGCAAGTCCCACTACTGCTACAAGTAAAACTCCTTTGCTTCTGATTTTTTCTAATGTTGCCATTTTTTTGAACTAAATTTATATATTTTTTTATTTTATTTCTCCTGTAAATTTGAGGGCACGAATATACAAAAAAAAAGTAAATTTCCAATCTTTTCTGATGAATTTCTATGTTTTTTTAGTCTAAAGTCATTTTCTGCAACCTCCATTACTTTTCTTCGGTCAGTCTCACCAACTCAATACGGTTATTGGTCACCTTCATACATTTGATAGTAAAACGTTCAATCCGTATCACTTCATTTAGTTTGGGGAAATGTTGGTGATTGTGCAGAATAAAACCAGCAATTGTCTCATAATCATCTGATTCAGGGATATTCAGATTAAACAGACTGTTAATGGTATCAACCTCCAACCTACCCGAAAATAGATACTCATCCTCGCTTGTTTTTTCGGCAATATAATCGTGAATATCATGTTCGTCCTCTATTTCACCAAAAATTTCTTCCATTATATCTTCTAAAGTCACAATTCCCGCTGTTCCGCCAAATTCATCCACTACCACTGCTATACTTTTTTTCTGACTCAAAAAAGTTTTCATAAGCTTCTGAGCAGCCATATTTTCAGGCACAATCGGAATTTGATTAATCTGTTTCTTCCAGTCTTTTTGGTGTTCAAACATTTCGGAAGAGTGAATATAGCCGATAATATTATCAATATCACCTTTGAAAATTGGAATTTTGGAAAAACCGGTTTCGATAAATGTCTCTTTCAGAACTTCAATATCCGATTCGTAATCCAGTGCTACTATTTCAGTTCGTGGAACAAAGCAATCACGCAGTTTCACCTTTGAGAAATCAAGCGCATTCTGAAAAATCTTGACTTCATTTTCCAATTCCTTTTCGCTTTCCGGATTTTCAAAACTTTCCTGAATGAGGTAATTCAAATCAATTCTCGAAAATACGTTTTCCTGCGTTACCGTACCTATTTCCAAACGGAATAAACCAAGTATTTTTACCGAAAACCAAGTACCAAAACGAGAAATGGGATATAAAAGAATATAGAATAAAAACAGCAGGGGAGAAAAAATCCGCAAAAACAAATTTGGATTAACTCTGAAAATTGTTTTTGGTACAAACTCACCGGTAAAAAGCACAATGATAGTTGCCAGAATGGTTTGAATCAATGTGATTATAAAAGGATTGCCAATGAAACTCAGCCAGGGTGTCATCAACTGAGCCATCAATAAACCATAGATTACCAGACATATATTGTTTCCAACCAGCATGGTGGAAATAAATTGTTGAGGTTTATTGTAAAAAACAGAAAGAATAGCCGATGTAAGATTACGCTGCTTTTTATCGAGCTCAAAACGCAGTTTATTGGAGGTAATAAAAGCGATTTCGAGTCCGGAAAAGAAAGCGGAAAAAATCAGCGTGAGAAGTATAAACGTAATATTATTCAAAATTTCAGAAAATACGGTTGTTAGGATGCAAAGATACATGATTTTGAAAAATTTCAAATATATAAAATCGTTTAAATACGTTGTTTTTGTAAATTAAACCATAATATAAGTACTGTTTTTGATGCCGATGCATAAAATGAAATAGGACAATAAGACGAAGTCGAAATTGGGCTATATTGATTGTGCAATCGGTATAATTTAGGGAGAAGAAGTAAAATATTACATTTAATTAGACTATAGTTTAAAACTGCGTTGATATTAACGTTTTATATTTGTCATTTATCAATCTATACTTGTTTAAAGAAAATATATTCTCGGTTGAGCCGTTTGCCATATCTTTTTTTACACAAATTGATTTTTTGTAAGCTTCTTGTATCCTATACAATTCAGATAATTTTGGAGGTACTTTGTAGAAACACCCCAAAAAGTTGATTCAATCCACTTTTTTATTTTATTGTGCAATGAGTTGACATTTTGAATGTGATATATTTCTTGTTTAACATGTTGTTTTAAATCTGCCCGTAAAACTACTAAAGAAAGGTTATTGTCTTTTGCAAACCCTTTATAGCTAACGTGTCCATCGGCACATAAAATAGATTCTTTGCCAAGCCTATTCCCAATAGCATTTGCAATGTCTTTTTTCTCTATCCGCCCCATGGTGGCTACAGTTAAATCCATTGCGTTGGAACGGTAAGCTGTTACAGTATTACGGCAACCTAATCCATAGAAATACCTCTGGTTGAAGACTTGCCACCTCGTTTTCGTCCACTGCGTTCCATGCTCTTACTCCCTTTTTCTGATTGAAGAAAAAAATGTTTCATCGTTCTCTACAATACCATTAAAGTCTTTTTATCAATATCTTGGAAAGAGGATAAAATTTTATGCCGCCAGTCAAAAGCCGTCTTCTTGTTGATATTTAAGGCAACTTTGATTTTATCCAAGGATTTTTCTTGGTACATCAATTCAAGATAATCATTTATTATCTCCTTTTTATGCAATCCAGCCAATCAAGTTCCTGTATGTTCTGTGAAGATCCGATTGCATTCTTTGCATTTAAAACGAAAACTGCCCTTATCCTTTCCAAATCGAGTGAACTTCATACTGTTGCAATGAGGACAGCCTACTTGTTTATTGATAAGCTTTTCTTGTCGATCGGACTTGAAATCTTCTTTAAAAGAAATCTTAGATAGCTCAATTATTAACTTACTCTGTTCTTCTATTGGTAAAATTCGTATAGCCGATAATATTTGTTCGTAATTCATAAATTGCTGTGTTTTGATACAAAGAAACATATTTTTTTGAATAAATATACGCTATTCTATACTACAGCCGAAACCAACTATAATGTGTTATATATCAATTTGTTATAGATAAGGTTGACGTCTATGGAGTATTAGCCTAGCTACACGTCTTCTAATTTGAGACTGAATTATATTACCGTCATTTCACCACAGAGACTAACACTTAAGCGATGACGAATATCATCATTTTCAGGGTATTCGGCCAAAAGATACATGAGTTTAGTAACAATAGCTTCGGTGGTGCAGTCATAGCCACTCATTACACCGGCAGTTACCAGATTCAGACTTGTTTCATATCGTCCCATTTCTACCGATCCTGTGCTGCATTGCGATTTGTTTACAATTATTAATCCTCTGTCGGTAGCTTCGCACAATGCATCATAAAACCATTGACGACGGGGTGCATTTCCTGCACCAAAACTTTCAAGCACAACGGCTTTTAGTTCCGGTATATTGAGAATTGCCCTGACAGTTTGTTCTGTGATTCCGGGGAAAAGTTTCAGAATAGCCACATTCTGGTCAATTTTTGTGCGGACGCGTAAGTTAGTTCCTGAATGTGGATAATGAATATACGTTCTGAAGTATTTTATATGAACACCCGCTTTTGCTAAAGGCGGATAATTGTATGAATTAAATGCGTTGAAATGTTCAGCATTTTTCTTGGTAGTACGGTTACCCCGAAAAAGCGTATCTTCAAAAAATATACAAACTTCCGGCACAATAGGCTGTCCGCTTTCTTTGGCAGTAGCAATTTCGATAGCTGTCAGCATGTTTTCTTTAGCATCCGACCTCATCATACCGATAGGGAGCTGAGCACCTGTAAAAATGACAGGTTTGGAAAGATTTTCGAGCATAAAACTTAGTGCTGATGCAGTATAGGCCATTGTGTCAGTACCATGAAGTACCACAAACCCATCATAGTGGTTGTAATTTTCCTCTATCGTTTTGGCAAGTCGTTCCCAAATTTCGGGATGAACATCAGACGAATCAATAAATGGCAGGAAAGGAACACATTTTATTTTAATTCCGGTTTGTTTAAGTTCCGGCATATAATCCAATAACCGATCAAAATCGATGGGTCGTAATGCTCCTGTACTAGGATCTTCGGACATACTGATAGTGCCACCCGTGAAAAGTAATAAAACTGCATTCTCTTTTTCCACAAAAAATCTTTCTAAATTAATATGCAAAGATAGAGTAAATTTTCACATGAGTAATCTATTTGAGCATTTATCACTATTTTTGTACTTCAAAAAAGCCAAAAACATGAACCGTATTTTTCTAATTGGATACATGGGATCAGGCAAAACAACCATAGGTAAATTGCTGGCCAAGCAACTGGATTATACTTTTGTTGATATGGATACACATATTGAAGAAAAGTACTTTAAGTCTGTATCTCAGATATTTGCTGAGTTAGGTGAACAACAATTTCGACTGTTGGAGCAACAATGCCTTCATGAAGTTTCGGAATTTGAAAAGGTAGTGATTGCAACCGGTGGTGGTGCTCCCTGTTTTTTCGACAATATGGAATTCATGAACCAGCAAGGACTTACTGTTTATATTAATATCTCTGTTGAGCAACTTGCTATACGTCTTGAAAATTCCCGTGCAAATAAACGACCATTGCTGGCTAACAGAAAAGGGGAGGAGCTCAAATCTTTTATTGCCGAAGGACTTTCCAAACGGGAAATATTTTACAAAAAAGCACTTTTATCAGTTTCTGGTTCGGACGAAGAAATTCTCAATCAAATTTGTTTGAATATCAATTCGATATGAATTATCTGAGTAATTTTATAAAGCTAATAGGCTTATTGATTGGTTTTTCAAAGAAAATAAAAAGTCAGAAAGCCTTTTTGCAACAATCAATCGGAGATATTATAGAGGAAAGCAAAAAAAACAATGATGGTAGTTTGGATGACGATGATTTCCGAAAAATCAATCTTTATGGATATGCAATTCCTGCTATGCCCGGCGAAACCTTTTGCACACTCACAGGAAAAAAAGAAATGTCTGATAAAGAAAGACTTGCCATGACTTGTTTGGGTGCAATAACCGGCTTGTTTGACGATTTCTTTGATAAAAAAAACCTGCCCGAATCGCGTATCCGGGAGCTTATTGATAATAACCAGAAAACAAAACCCGAAAATTCAAATGAACAGTTATTCATGCAATTAAACGGGTTGGCTTATGAAAATTGCACGAATAAAGATGAATATACAAGGTATTTCAATAATGTTTTTGATGGTCAGGTATTGAGCAAAAAACAACAATCTGCCAATATAGAAAAACCTGAAATTAAAGAGATTATCTTTTATAAAGGCGGAGTTTCTATGATGCTTTACAGCTGTGCTTTGAGTCAAAACTTAAGCGAGGCTGATAAAAAGATTATTTTCAAATTAGGCAGTATTGGTCAATTGGAGAATGATATCTTTGATGTGTTTAAAGATTTTAAGGAAGGTATAAAAACACTGGCAACCGAAGAAACAAAAATTAATAACCTGCGGGAAACATACAGTGCGTTAATCGCCGAAATCTTTCAGTTGGTTCGGGAAACAAGCCATTCGCAGAAGAATCAACAAAAGTTTTTGAGAATTCTGGCTCTTGTGCTGTGCAGAGGGTATGTCTGTCTGGAATATCTGGAAAGAAACGAGAAGAAAACCGGAAATACTTTCATTATTTCGGCTTATTCCAAAAAAGATTTAACCTGCGATATGGAGAAGCCCTCAAGTGTCTTCAGGCTATTACATTATGCGGCCAAAATGCAGTATTGAAAATTTTCGAAATGTTTATTTGAATTTATTAGTAACTGTTTGTGATATCACTTTCAATGAAAAAAAGACAGGTAAAAAACTTGCCTGAGCAAATAAATTCTCAGGCAAGTTTATTTATTGACATTGAGTATTATTCTAAGTTTTTAAAGCTGAACTAACCCAACGTATTGACTTGCAGAGTTTAATGTTTCGTCCGGTGTTGAGAAATATACCCAACAATGGATTTCTGCACCTGCCCATACTGTAGGCAATTCCAATTCTGCAATACCGACATTACGAACTGCCTGATTTAGTTTGAGAATGGACATTTTCGCCGCTGGATAAAAGAAAATAAGGTTTACATTGTCTTTTTCGGTACTTTCAGAACCAACGGTTGTATCCCACTCCAGTTTTACTTTTGTACCGTTAGTTTTATTTGCAGTAATCTGTAATGATGTATTTACACTTCCAACAGATAGTGTAATCAAACTATAGTCAATCACAAAATCAGGAGATTCACCTGTCACTGCATTTTTCATTGCCAGTGAAACTCCCTGTTGCATGCCATTTGGGCTGCGGAAAGTTGTTTTGAACAAGTTGCGCATACAGCTGAATTCTCTGTTTACAAAACCAAATTTAGTACGCTGAGCCTGTTGTTTATCCGAATTTGGATTAGCAGGAGCTCTGAAAACTTTGAGGATACTTCTTCCATCTTTTGTTGTGGCAGCAACTGCGCTGCCGTGACGACCGGAAATTGTTCCGAACGTGGTTGAATTAAATGTTGCCATTTGAGTTGAATTTTAAAATGTTTATATTGTTGTTCATTTGAACGATTTTTTTAATTGATTTTTTTTGAAAATCATGTACCTTGATACATGGAGGATCTATGGAGCATCCATGGAGGATGACCGGAGAATAAACGGAGGTGCACGACATGAAAACAATAAAAATTGATTTAGACGTAGATTTTATAGGCGGTCAAGGTTCATTATCTGTTGAAGAAGAAAAAGCACTTAGTGAATTCTTTGTAAAGCGAAAATTATCGCACAGTAATTCTATTGAAAAAAGAAGTAAGGCAGTAAAACGTTCGAAAAAACTGCTTGAAAAAGTCTCTTCTCACTGAGTAAAAAACCTAGTTCGGAGTAGCGTCCTCGCTACTTCGTGCTAAAAGCAGGTTTCCAAACTTGCCAATAAAAAGATTCGGCTGAATTTCAGAAATGAATTTCAGCCGAAATTATCTATCTAAGTCAAGGTACAACTTGAAGTCTCACCACTACTAAGAGCCGGTAAGTTTATTTGATATTCAATTCATTAATCAGGCGGGTAGCACCACCCACTTTGTCCATGATAAACAGAATATAACGAACATCCACGTTGATGGTGCGTTGCAGGTTGGGTTCAAAAATGATGTCACCACTCATAGCTTCCCAGTTTCCATCAAAAGCCAGCCCGAGCAATTCGCCTTTGGCATTGAAAATAGGACTACCCGAATTTCCACCGGTAATGTCGTTGTTGCTAAGGAATGCCACATGCATCTCACCTGTACGTTGATCGAGATATGCACCGTAATCGTTGGTTTGAATGGCAGTTTTCAATTTGGTGGGAACAGTAAATTCTTCATCTCCGGCAATTTCTTTTTGCAGAATACCTTTGGTGGTGGTATAGTATTTATAATCTGTAGCATCAGCAGCATTGTAACCACCCACTTTTCCGAAAGTTAAACGCATGGTTGAGTTAGCATCCGGGTACATTGGTTTGCCCGTTTCGGTAGCCATAGCTTTAATGCCGTTTTCGTACAAGCGTTCAGCATCGTGAATCCGGTCTGTAAGTTTATCATATTCAGTTCCACGAATAATATCCATCGTTTTTTTTACTTCCTGTGCAAAAATTATTGCCGGGTCTTTAGAGAAATCAGTTTTGTGATGTTCAATTGCTTTGGTTATTTTTTCGATGGTTGTAAAATCAGATTTTTCATACACAAACCGAACATATTTAGCAAAATCACCTTTGAATTTCTTATGAATCTCATTGTAGAATTGAGGCAAAGCATCGGCATCTACCGATTTTTTATACACCTCGAGCAAGGCTATCATGGCTGCCTGATCAACAACCGGATAATAATCCTTATAGTTTTCTTTCAGTTGCATTATTAGTGAATCTTGTGGCATTCCATTACTGATTAATTTTTCAATCCGAGAGGCAATGCCCGGCATCTCGATACCGGTTTGAAGCGATTCCCGCAGGTAATTTGCATACCTGCTGTATGGATATATTTTAGTATAACATTCTTCAAGGGTTTTAAGCACATTTCCGTACTTCACTATTCGTTCGGGGATTTTATTCACCCATTCGCTGAATATTTTTTCCTGTTCCTGTTTTTGGGCAATTACATTTAATTTGCCAATGGCTCTATTCATGCCAATACTGTTTTTCCAATAATTTGAACTACGGGCAAATTTACTGGCATAAGCTAAATTTATGGCTTCATCAGCACGCATAAAAGAATGCCAAACGTCTTGTTTCACCTTACGAATATCAATTCGAGACTGATTCAATGCTTTCACACGGTTAGTTACTCCCCATGACGACAGATAACGTGTTGTGGTTCCAGGATTACCAAGAATCATCGTATAATCACCTGGTTGATAACCCATATTTGAAATTCTTGCAAATTGCTTTGGCGAGTAAGGCACATTTTTATCAGAATATTGTGCTGGTTTACCCGTAGAATCACTGTAAACTCGAAAAACAGAGAAATCGCCTGTATGTCGGGGCCACATCCAGTTATCGGTCTCCCCGCCAAACTTGCCAATAGCTACTGGTGGTGTAAATGCCAGTCGGATATCTGTATATTCCTGATAAACAAAAAGGTAAAACTCATTTCCGGAATAAAATGACCGCACACGAGCAGAATAACCATCTTTTTTTGGAATTTCTTTCTGAATTATTTTGGAAATAGAATCAATTTTATCGGTACGTTTTTGTCCGGTTAACGTATCTGAAACCTGCGATAAAACTCGTTCAGTAACATCTTCAATCCTGGATAAAAACTTAACTGTCAAACCCTGACAAGGAATTTCATCCGTTTGATTTAGAGCTGTAAATCCGTTTTTCAGGTAATTGTGTTCCATTGAACTTTGCTTCTGAATGGCATCATATCCGCAATGATGATTGGTAAAAACCAGCCCCTTATCGGAAACTATCACGCCTGTACAGCCATTTCCAAAGATAATCACAGCGTCTTTGAGACTTGCATTTTTATCGCTGTAAATTTCGTCGGCAGAAATTGACAATCCAAGACCGTTCATTTTCTGGACATTAAGTTTCTGAATAAGAGGCAGCATCCACATGCCTTCATCGGCTTTTAGTCCAGCAAATACAGTGAATGAAAGTAACAGAACGATTAGTTTTCTCATTTGATTTTAAAAATTAATGCCCTGAAACCAATTGGCAGGGCAGATTATAAATTTGTATATTAATGCAGTACAAATGTAATAAATTATTTTTAAACAACAGAATCAGGTAGTAATCTTCGGAGAAATGCTTATTAAGGATTGTAAAAAAAGAGACACACTCCCGTGCATCTCTACAAAACAGTGGTATAAATTAGGTTTTAAAACGTCACTGAACCTCCCAACATGAAATTAATACCCTGAAGATCATAGCCGTAGAAATTCTGGTATAAACTATTGAAGATATTATTTATTTTGGCAAAAGCACTGAATTGTTTATCATAACAGTAATTGAGTCCGAGATTAATGTCCACTTTATCCCCCATTGGAACAGCAACATATTCATAAATATTTGTCAAATTATTGAGTTTCATAAGTCTGGCAAACCGCCCTCCTTCATAATAAGTATTCATTATTACAGTGAAACTGTTGTCAATTTTATAACTCACATTCAGAGTTGCTTCGTAGGTAGGTTTATTCCATGCATGTTGTTCGTCAGCCACGTTCCATCCATTGTAAGCCCCTTTCAGTTCCACATTCAAAATATCCTGTAAGGAGTAAGTTGCCCGTAAACCAACTTTCAAGAGTGTTGCACTTTTGTAAATTACGTTGAAACGGTTGCTAAACAACGATGAGTCTGCAGCGGAAATCGGCAAAGAAGAACTAAGCGGTTTATATTCTTTATTTACAAAGAAATACTGATTGTTGAATTTTTGAAAATCAACGTAGGCATCTACCAGTAGGTTGTAAATCGGTTTTACTTTAAATCCGACATACAAATTATAAGGAGAATAGGTATCATTAACTCTCAAATCGGAATACAAATACGGATTCTCAGCTAACACTTTGTCCTGCGAATTAAGTTGGTATCCACCTGTCAGACCGCCATACAGCGTCAGGAGTTTAGGTAAAAGTTTCCATTCAGCCCTGACATCGGCAGTAGGATAAAACACATTTTCTTTTCCAACTACGAATGCCGTTTTTGCTCCTACCCGTACGTTCCATTGCTCATGAAGAAATGTGTAATATGGATTAAGATTGAGAACAGAATAGGTATTCAAATAATTAAAGGACTGAATTTTGACCGAATTATAGAAGAAATTATAAATATCCATATCAAGACCAAGGCGATTGTTATCACTTGGTAGGCTGAACCCAGCTTTAGTATGAATCTGATGTTCAGTAAGTCCATTAATTGAAGAGAATAAATTATACCCCACTTCAGCTGCATATTCCATTTCCTTTGACAAAGTGAGTGAATGTAAACCCACTACCGTATTAAATCGCCAAAATGTGTCATCTGCAGATTGATTAAGTAAATCGTACAATAAAACAGGTTGACTGTTGGTATTTATATCGGTGCGGTTTACTTCGGTGTAACCAGGATTTCCATACACTTTTAATGTATTAAAATCTGAAATTCCATTACGGTTATAGGTGTCACCATAATACCTGAGGTATTCATGACTACCACCCAGACCGGCATAAAAGTCTAGTTTTTTGAATTGTTTTTGAAATGAAACATCTGTCTTTGTGCTGGTATGAAAGCGGTTAGCTTCAAGTGTTCCTCCATGGTTTAAGGTGATATTCAGCAACATATCCGGTTTATTTATCAACAGATATGATGCATCAACCAAGGTATTCAAATAGGTTCCAAATCCGATACGGGCAAACCCTCCTTTATCGCTTATTTTATCGGCAGTAAGTTCAGCTGCCGGAAACGTATGAATATTATAATCGGCATTGAGTGGCAGATTGAAATCGCTGTATTGAGCCGGAGATTTTTCTGTTTTAGGTTCCAGAATCCGGGGTATCAAATTAATTTTTCCGGCATCCTGAATTACCGGACGATACTCACGTTCTACCGAAATATTGCGATTAAGAATAGTGTCCTGAGCCTGTAATGCGATACTTGTTTTCGTCAGAAATAAAATAATTATAACTATATATTTTGAAGTTTTCATTGTCTGAATTTTCAATTGGATATTGATAATTAATTGATTAATTGATAATGGTTTTCTTTTCCCTTCCGCTGATATCACTTAATCTTTCCGTAATAAGTGTTTGGATTTCATCAATCGGTTTGTAGTTTTTTTGCAAACTAAGCAAGTATTGTTTGGCCTGAAAATCGTTATTCATTTTGATATACATGTCAGCCAGCAACACAAAACTTCGAGCCAGCCAAAACTGATGAGGAGTATTTCGTTTGGCAAAATCCATCACTGATTTTTCAACATCACTCATTTTTCCCAAATCAAAATTCAGGTTTGCCATTAAGAAATTCGATTCCGCTCCCATGGCGGTACGCGTATCAGCAGAAAGTGTTTTCAAATCGGACATTGCTTCTGTATCTTGTTTCAGAGCCAGATAAGCTTTGGCACGGTTGTAAAGTGCTTCGGTTTTCATGTCTTCACTCGAATGGGGATTATCGTAAATTTCAGTAGCCATTTTCACCGATGTCTGATAATCGTTCAGAAAATAACTGCAACGCAAAACTCCTAACCGGCTAATAATTTTGTTGTCGGCACTTTGAGCTACTCCTTCTAACTGCTTGAAAAAGGTTATGGCTGAAGCATACTCTTTACGGTCGTAAGTTAATTCGGCACATCGCAGGGCAGCTTCTTCGGTATATTGATTGCCTTTGCTTGCCAGTACGTCCTGATAAGCATTCAACGCATTTACTTTATCCTCAGTCACGTAATAACTTTCGGCAAGATAATACTGAGCAGTACCTGTGTACCTTCCAGCCTGCCCAAACTGACTCAGATAGTTCTTCAGACCAATGATGGCTTTGGGGTAATTTGCATTCATGTATTGCCTTTCGGCTGCAATGTACGAAATAGAATCTTCTGTGCCCGATTTAGTTCCCACACCCAATGATTTTACATAAGCAATATACGTTGAAACGTCATTTATCTCAATGTAAACAGTTTGTAAGCTTTCAAGTGCTGTACTTGCTTCTTCCGTTCCCGGATAGTTAGTTATCACGTTCTTATAAGCTGCAACAGCTTTTTCGTAATTTTTATCGTTATAATAAATCATGCCTGTTTCCAATGCCGCTTTACGAGCCAAATCACCTGTTGGTTTAAATTCAAGCAACCGCTGATAGGTCTCAATAGTCTTGGCATTATTTTCCTGCATGAGCCACGAACGTCCTATTTCGTAAAGCGCATCAGCAACGTAGTCCGATTTTGGAAACTGAGTAATCAGATTTTCGAGTTTACTGATTTTAGATTCATAGTTTTTCTGCAACCCGGTTACATAAGCCGCCTGAAACAACGAATAGTCAGCCGTTGCCGGACTTGCAGTTGCAGCTTTGCCATAAAATGTTTGTGCTTTCGCAAAATTTCTGTTATTAAAATAACAGTCTCCTATACGATTAAGTGCATCAGGATAACTTGTAGAGCTTGTAGTAGTTTCACCATCAATATATTTCAGATACCAACTGAGCGATTCGTTGTAATTTTTCTGCGAGAAATATGAATATGCCATCAGGTAGTTAGCCATTACCCGGTTAGCACTTGATTTCATATTGCTATTGCTATAAAATGTTTTTAAATCCCCGATAGCCTGTTCGTAATGATTGATGTGGTAATAGCTTTCGGCACGCCAATACAGACATTCTGCCGAGTATTTTCCACTTGGTGCACATTCAAGAGCCATTGTAAACCGACTGATTGCCTTTTCAAAATTATTTTGCACAAAAGCCTCTGTTCCTAGTTGATAAAGGATATATTGTTTGGTTTCTACAAAAGCAGTATTTCCCAGTTTCATCTTTTGAACAGACTGATATGCTGCTTCAAAATTCTTAGAAGTCATATATGCTATTGACAAATAATCGAATGCTTTTTCAGCATGTTTCGAGTTTGGAAAATCATTCAGAAACTGTTCGAAAGCCGTAATTGTTTCACCGAAAGCTGATGTTGATTCGTAACAGGTAAGCCCGTAATTAAACATTGTTTCTTCGCGTACCGTTTTGTTGAAATTAGTTCTTAACGATGCTTCAAAAGCAAGTTTCGCATTCGTGAAATCTTTCAGTTTGAGATATGAATTTCCCAGATGCATATAAGCATTTTCTGTCATTTCATCTTTTTCGGTTGTAACCTTCGAGAGGTACTGAACTGCGTTGCTGTAATCTTTTGTTTGGAAATAAGATAATCCCAGCAAGTACATATCGTTACGAAGCACCTGAGGTAGCATTTTTTCGTAGCTTTTAAGGTAAGATATGGCTTTCTCATAATTCATTTTCCGATAGGCAAGCTCACCTGCTATGCGGTAAATCTCAGCATTATTCTTATTATCCGGATTGTTTTTCAACACTATATCAGCTCTGTCGTTCAGTTCATCGTACTTTTTTTGAGCATAATATATCTGAACGATATAATAAGGTACAATATTTTTGTAAGACGGATTAGTCTCCAGTTTCAGAAAATCAGGCAAAGCAGCATCATAATTTTTAAGACAATATTCAGAATATGCAAAATAATATATCGAAGAGTATTTATAATGTGTATCCAATGCTTTTAGATTTTTAAAAATAGTGGAAGCTTCCTGGTATTTTTTTGTCTCAACCGAGGCATAACCTTTTGCAAATAAACATTCAGTCTGTTCATTTTGATCCAAATGATTTGTATTCAACTGATTGAAGTAAATCATAGCCTTTTCGAATTTTTTATTGTCAACTTCTGTTCGCCCCAGCCGGTAATTTATTTCATCGTCAAAAACGGTGAGAGGATATTTCTTTATAAAATCCCTTAGCAAATTAGCCGCATCTTGCCGATGTAACTCGTATGCATTTGCAGCCAGATAAAATTCAGTTTCTTCCAATTCACTAAGTTGATTTGCAGCTTCTTTTTTCAAAAACTGACTAAAACAGGAATAAGAAGCTGAAAATTTTCCTTGTGCAAATAATTCTTTCCCTTTAATTAACAGAGCATCATTACTTGTAAACACCTTGGTTTGTTGCGAAAAGACAAGTGCTGTAAAGAAAATAATGAACAGGTTTAAAAATATTATTTTTCTCATTTTATAATTAATCATTTGAAAATAAATAAACTATTGTAATGTTAAGTATTAAATGGCGCATCACATCCGACAAACTGCTTTAAGCGGTTGAACGGTACAGCGTCTCCAACCATTTCTTTTACGGTTTGACGCATTACAAAACAACCGACAAAATATTATTGACATAATACTATTTAAATATTTAATCCTTTGATGTTTCCAAAAACATTCCAATAGCTTTGCTCACAGAGTTCAACCCAAAAAGTTCAGGATTCAGGTCATTAATTGGTACAAACCAGCAATCTTCCACATCATCGGCAGGTTTCATATTTTTAGTATCTTCAAGTTTACAGCTAAAAAACATATCAAGAGTTGGAATTGTCAATCCGCTGTACAGGTACAAATTTGGAAGTGAAAATTTGTAATTACATTCAATCACTTTTGCATCCAGTTCCTCAGCAACTTCCCGAACTATTGCCTGCTCAGCACTTTCATTGTCGTCAATAAAACCACCCGGTAAATCGAGCGTACCTTTCGCAGGCTCTTTACCCCTTTTACAAACCAGCAATTCTCCTTCATCGTTCAGAATAAATGCTGCTACGGCTGCTGATGGATTCATGAAATAAACAAAACCGCACGACTCGCATCGTTTTGATTTAATGTTATTTTGAACAAATTTATTAGAACCACAAACGGGACAGAATAAGTATAGCGTGGAAAAATGCATAAAATTTAGTTTTTTATTGGACTTGAAGCAAAGATACGATTATTCGTTTAAAGTTACAAAGTTATAAAGTTCATAAAGTAAAATGTTGCTGAAACGAAGAACTCTCAAGCTTTATAACTTTCAAACATAAACACTAATCAAATATCGTTCCTAAAACGAAAAAATGAACCGATTGGTATGTGAAAAAAAATTTCGGTAAAAAGTTGCTGTTAATAACTTTTTTGTAAATGGTTTATTTTATTGCATTTAAATCACTATTTTTGCAGAAAATAAAAAAGATATGAGTCGCAAACTGTCTTTTTCGATGGATGATGAATCCGGAGATTTGGTTCAACGATACGAGCAATTTCTTACAGGTAAAGCCAACGGTTATTTCGATGTGGAAGAATTGGAAAATATCGTGGAATACTATCTTCGTCGCGGCCGAACTAAAGACTGCAACAGTGCTATTGATCTTGGCTTGCAGTTACATCCCAACAACAGTGTTCTGAAAACCAAGCGTGCCAAAATATACCTTGTCACAGGCGATGAACAAAAAGCTTACCGATTACTTGAATCTTTAGCCGAATCGACTGATTATGAAGTTATTCTCCTTAAAATAGAAGTGCTATTAAAGCTAAACCACATCTTTGAAGCAAAATCATTAACAGAAGAAATGCTGGCTGAAGAATCGGAAGATTTGGACAATGTTTGTCTGGATATAGCTTATTTATTTTTAGCACAAAGTGAGTATAAAATAGCCATAGAATTGCTTGAAAGAGGTTATAAATCGAATCCTCAGAATCTCGATTTGCTCTACGAACTGGCGTTTTGCTACGAGCAGAATGAAAATCTGACAAAAGCAATTGCCATCAACTTACAAATCATTGAATCAGACCCGTTTGCCAACGAAGCCTGGTTTAATCTGGGGCAGATGTATTTTGCCCAACTTGATTTCCCCAAAGCACTTGAAGCCTATGACTACGCGCTTGCAATCGATGATAAAGATACCCTGACCTGCCTTCAAAAAGCACATGTTCATTTCCAACTCGACCAGTTTGACGAAGCGATAGAAACTTACCTGGAATACAGAAGTTTATCGAATTTCATAAACTGGCAGACTGATATTTTCATTGCTGAGTGTTATGAAAAACTGGAAAAATACGATCAGGCAATCGTCTATTACAAACAATCCCTCCACGAACAGGAAGAAAATTATGATGCACTGACCGGAATAGCAATATGCTTGCTGGAACAAGAACATTACGCAGAGAGTATTCCGTATGTAGAAAAAGCACTGAAAATAAGTCCTGATGCTGCCGATGCATGGGTTTATCTGGCCGAAGCTTATATAGGACAAGACGATTTGAATAATGGATTGATGGCTTATGTTAAATCAATCTCAATTGACCCTGAACAACCTGATACTCTCATGGCTATTGCCAATATTTGTATGGAAAAGGCTGAATTTGAACTGGCACTGAAATATTATCTTTCAGCCCGGGATCTAAACGATTCTACCGAATATATTGATTTATTTATTGCTGTTTCGTATTGCAAGCTTGGCGACCTTATTAATTCTGCCATCTATCTTAAAATAGCTGTTCATAAAGACGATAATTCAACCAATATGTTTTTGGAACTTTGTCCTGAAGCAGAAAACCTGATTCTTTTTTCATAAATTCAAACTTAAAAAAATATGATTAAAAAAATTTGTATTCTACTTTTTGTTTCGTCATTCTTATTTAATTTAAATGCTGCCGAACAAACTCAACCGTCTCAAAATCAGTCAACCGCCACTCAAAAACTTACATTTATTCAGCATATTGAACAATGGTATAAAGAAAATACCAACTACTTCAGTATTACTGCTTTAATGGCTTGCGAAAGTTCAGTTCTGCCTGTCCCATCGGAAATGGTAATTCCACCGGCCGTATATGTGGCATTGGAACCTGACAGCAAACTAAGCATTTTCTGGATTATTATTTTTGGAACAATAGGTGCTTTAATTGGTGCTTCGTTCAATTACTTCATGTCTTTATGGTTGGGTCGTTTGGTCATCTATAAATTCGCCGATAGCAAACTCGGAAAACTGTTCTTGCTGAGTAGCGAAAAGATTCAGAAAGCGGAGACCTATTTCAACGATCATGGTAAGACTTCTACCTTTGTCGGGCGTTTTATTCCGGTAATCCGGCATCTGATATCAATTCCGGCCGGGCTTGCCAAAATGAATTACCTGAATTTTATTCTCTACACTGCCCTCGGTGCAGGACTTTGGAATTGTTGTCTGGCTTTACTGGGCTATTTGGCACACGGACAACAGGATATGATAAACAAATACAGTCATGAACTGTCGTACGTCTTTGTTTTTGTGGGTGTAGTTTTGATTGTATGGATGGTGATTAAGTCGAAAAAGAAAAAAAATAGTTTATAGTCAGCAGTTTATAGTTTGTAGTCGTTCAGTTGTATGAAACAATTTGGTTTAATCGGTTTACCGCTCACGCACTCATTTTCTAAGAAATTTTTTACAGAGAAATTTGAACGGGAACAGATTGATGCTCGGTATGATTTATTTGAATTAAAACAGATTGCCGATTTCACGTTGTTGATTGAAGAGCACGAATTCTCAGGATTGAACGTAACTATTCCTTACAAAGAAAAAGTAATGGAATTTATGGACGAACTTGATGAAACAGCTTCTGAAATAGGCGCTGTAAATGTGATAAAATTTATTCGTAACAAGGAGAATTTAATCCTTAAGGGTTATAATTCGGATGCTATCGGTTTTGAAAATTCACTGAAACCATTTCTAAAGTCTCATCACACCAACGCACTAATTCTGGGAACAGGTGGTGCTTCCAAAGCTATTGATTATGTGTTGCGGAAGAACGGAATTCAAACCACCTTCGTTTCACGTACTGTTAAGCCCGATAGGTTGACTTATTACCAACTTACCGAAGAAATAATTCAAACAAATACCATCATTATCAATGCTTCTCCTGTAGGCACTTTTCCACATGCAAAAGAATGTCCCGATATCCCCTATCAATTTCTCACTGTTAACCATCTGTTGTTCGATGTAGTCTATAATCCTGCCGAAACAGTTTTCCTGAAAAAGGGACGTGAACAGGGTGCAACCGGTCTGAATGGCGAACAAATGCTGATAGGTCAGGCTATTGCAGCTTGGGAAATCTGGAATGACAATTTTTCAGAAATTTCCTGAAGCCCCAAAAACAATCAATCACTATCTCTTTTTAAAATTACAACTTAGGCGTAGCTGTTTTCTTATTAGAAACAATATACGATTTCTTATTGATGGTTACCTCATCATACGAAGCACATGAACCATTATTTGTTGAAGTCCAACGATAAACAAAAGCACCGGCTGTTTTCAGATTAGTAATAGTTGTTGTAGGTGAATTAGGATTCGTAATTACCCCTTCATTTATTGCTGCTTTTGCCGGCGTACTAACCCTTGACCAGGTTCCAGTTCCCACAGAAATTGTATTTCCAGTCATGGTAGCTGTTCTTCCTTTTATACTCTTGTCAATACCTGCATTTGCCATTGTCGGAATTGCAGAAACTGTCAATATAACATCATCTGAGTGCGAATTAGCAGCTATACCATTCACAATTGTCCATCTAAAAGTATAAGTACCTGCAACCGCTCCTAAAATTGAAGTTTTATAGTTTGTTGGATTTGAAATTGTCAATGTTGTACCCAAAACCTGTGTCCATGTACCTGAACCAACCAGAGGAACACTCCCTGTCAATGTTATTGGAGTATATAAACAAGCCGTTGTATCAACTCCTGCATTGGCAACTGTTGGTTCAGCATATTTAGTAATAACCACATCGTCAGAAAGTGAACAAGTTCCAAGAGTTGCTGTCCATCTTAAAACATATACACCCGGTGAGTTCATACCTGTGACTGTGGACGTTCTGCTGGATGGAGTTGTGATGGTACACGATGGGCCACTTACTTGTGACCATAAACGGGTAGTATATAACGTAATATTATTTCCTGCCAACGTTACAGTAGTAACATTATATGCAATATTTTGATCGGTTCCGGCATTGGGTGTTGTTGGATTTGCCGATACATGAAGTATTACATCATCATAAGTAGAGGCACATGCTCCATTTGTTGCTGTCCATCTGTAGGTGCAGTCACCCGCTGGTAATGCTGTAATGGTGGTTGCCGGATTATTTATATTTGTTACAGTTCCACCGGTTCCACTTACAAGCGACCAGGTACCCATACCACCGGTAATTGCATTGGCATCCATAGTTGCTGTACTGCCACAAATGGTTTGATCAGGTCCGGCAGCTGCTGCAACAACCGAGTTGCTGATTAATATATTCACTAAATCTTCGCTGACACAAGTTCCAACCGAATTATCATTGGTCACAGTCCACTTATAGGTATATGAACCTGCTGTGGCATTTGTAATTACAGCGGTTGGACTATTTACATCTGAAATGGTAGGTGTGCTTGTTCCACTTACAAAAGACCATGTACCAGTTTCACCCGTTCCTGCAGCAGTAGCAGACATAGTCCAACCAGTTACATCACATAAATTTTTATCTAAACCAGCATTGGCAGTTGGTGAATTAAAAACGTTTATTGTTACATTAGCTGATTTAATTGGACAACTTCCTATAGCAGGCACTTCATATTTAAACACATACGTTCCGGCAATTAATCCAGACACTGAAGCTGTTGAAGAGCCGGGTATAGCTACCGGATTTACAGTATTAGGACCACTCACCCACGACCATGTACCATTACTATATGCATTACCTGATAGTGTAGTGCTATACTGACCGCATAAATTCTGAGTAACACCCGCATTTACATCAGGTGAAACATTAATCGTGACTTGCTTTGTATTCACACAAAGCCCATTTGAAACATTCCAACCTAATACATAAGTTCCATAATTCATACCAGTTACTGTTGTAGTAGTAGAATTTGTAGTTGTAATATTTGCCGCACCATTACCACTTATCACAGTCCAGTAACCGTTACCAAATGCAGGAGCCACTGCACTCATTGTAGCAGAGCCTGTTGAACCACTACAAACATTGAAAAGTTCAGTATTAACAGCAGCGGCACTTGGGGAAGCAAAAACATTCAACATCACATCATCTGAATTTGATGCACATGCACCGTTACTAATAGTCCATCTGAAAGTATATATGCCTTCGGTCAAATTAGTCAGGGTTGGTGTCGGGCTATGAATATCACTAATTATTACCCCTCCATTTCCGCTTAATTGCGTCCAAGTTCCGGTACCGGTTGTTGCTGTATTTCCTGATAAAGTGGTAGAAGTTCCACATACTACCTGATCAGCTCCTGCATTAGCAGTAGTAGCTGCTCCAGAAATAGTAATCATTACAGTATCACGTGTAGTTGTACATACATTTCGATTAATAGCCCACTCAAACTGATAAGTTCCATTCGATAAACCTGTAATTGTAGTATTGTATAAACTCGGATTAGTTATAGTAGCGGAACCACCTGATATTTTTGTCCATAATCCAGAGCCCGGTGATGGATTGTTTGCCGCCATTGTTGTAGAAGTTGTTCCTGACGACAAACATTGATCAGTTCCGGCCAAAGAAGCTATTGGACCAACAATAGCACTGGTTGTAACTACAACATTATCAGTTGTAGAACCGCAAGAATTTACAATTCTCCATGTGAAAGTATAAGTTGAACTGGCTGCAAGACCTGTAACTACAGCAGTTGGTGAGTTTACATTTGAAAAAGTAACACCCGATGATGGCGATACACTCCACGTTCCTGTTTCATTTAATTGAGGGGTGTTACCATATAGATATAATGGAGTTCCATTACATATTGTAGTGTCTCGTCCAGCGTTTGCAACTGTAGGTGTAGCAGAAGCTACTCTGACATTGACATCACTTTGATTTGTACCACAACCTGACCCGCCACTGATAAGCCATCTAAACACATAATTTCCATTAATCAAACCACTCACCGGACATCTTGCTAAAGCTGGATTTGTTATTGTTACAGTATTTGGACCACTTACTTCTGACCATTTACCTGTTCCTACAGTTGGAGAATTACCAACCAGTTCAGTATCGTGTATATTGCAGGCTAAAACCTGACTTGATCCGGCATTCGACAATGAAGGAGATTGAGAAACTATCACGTTTATATCAGCATACAAAATTGGACAGGTAGAACCGGTTGGAGGAGTTTTCTTGAGTCGGACAAGGTAAACACCGGGAACAGTCAGACCAGTCAAAACAACTGTACTGGCACTTGTACTATTTGCATAAGCTTTGGGAATGGTTGGATAAGTAGCAGTTACGGGTCCGCTAAGAATGCTGTATTGCATCGTACCACCACTGGTAGTTGCAAATTTTATTGTATCAGTTGTGACACCGCAACCCAAAACTGTTGGGTTTGTTGAAATCAGATTCAAAGTTGATTGACTATAAAGCTTAATAGCTGTTGCATTAGATACGCACGAACCTTGTCCACTAATTCGATAATTAAACGTATAATCGTAACCACTTTGCAAATTTGTTACCTTAGTTGTAGGAGTTGTAGTGGATGAGAATGTAGCAGTACCTCCGGAAGGTGACGAAGTACTTGACCATAAAATGGATTCGGAAGTTAACGGAATTTTTCCAACCAGTGTCACTTCTGAAGGATATGAATCACAAAAGTAAACAGTAGATTGTCCGTTATACGATGAAGTAGCAGTTGTTACAGCACCAACAGGTGCAGGTACATTCACCACTACATCGGCGGATCCCGTGGCACAGGATTCATTAACAACCGTCCATCTAAAGATATAAACACCTTGTATTAAATTAGTTACCGAAGGTTTGTAATTATTCACATTTGATATTTGTGGCGTATTCGGACCACTTACTAAAGTCCATGTTCCATTTGTACCATTTGCATAACTTCCTGTTAAAGTAACATTGGTTGTTGTGTTGTAACAAGCTGTAGCTGTGGTTGAACTCGCAGTGATTGTTTTTGCCGCTCCCAATAACGGGATATTTACGTCATCAGAACTACTGCAACCATTTTTTGTCAATGTCCAACGATAAACACAAGTGCCCACCGAACCATTTGATGTAGTAAATGAACTTGTTGGCGAGTTTACATTACTGATTGTAACCGTTGGCCCTGATACCCATGACCATGTTCCTGTTTCGCCCGAATTTAGAGCAGGTGCTGCAAAACTATAAGTTCCAACGCATAAAGATGCAAAATCTGCACCTGCATTTGCTGTTGGTGCTGCAGTAATATTGACTGTTACATCATTGTAAATCAACGAACCATCTTCACAAGTACTTGACAATCTGTATACACAGGTGCCTGCCATAAGTCCGGTTACCGAGGTAACCAATGAAGCGGGACTGGTAATAGTTGTTTGTGGCCCACTGATTTGTGACCATGCCGTGATTCGACCTGAAGAGGGAAACAAACCGGAATAATTACCCGTAAGCGTTAATGAACCATTTGCGCAAACTGTTTGAGTTACACCTGCATTTACTGAACAGTTTTGGCCGTACGCGTAATTCCCTAATATCAAAACAGTTATTATCAGGAGTATCTTTTTTGTATTCATCTTGTCACTTTGGTTTAAATTGATAAAAAACAAGCCGGATTAAATTCTTTGACTAAAAAAAATATGCCGGAGTTTGTACGCGATGGAATAGTATGTTTACTATTTCAACACAAACACAATATTGATGTACGAGCAATCGGTTGAATTTGAAATCACATCATAAGACATAACACCACTTGCATTAATACTCACATTTGCAAAAACAGCAGTGTCATAATCGGTAATGTAATAATACAAATCAGAGGCATTTGGCACAACGTAAGGAACGGAAGATGGTGCACCGGTACTTTTTACCAATGGAGAGCTAAATTGATTTTTATATAATGTATATAAATCTTTGCTTTGACCCGAAATTATACTCGAAGTATCGAATGAAATTGATGGCATGTAAAACCAGTTGGTATAACCGAGGGGTAAGCGAACCCATTTAGTTCCATCATTGTAATACATACCTGGGGTAACTGCATAACTACCCGATGTTGTAGCAGTATTATACACAGTCATACCCGCAACGTGTGCCGATAAGGGTGTTGCCAGATTAGTGGCACTAAGAGCTAAGCGTGGTAGTAAAAGTCCCTTTGAGCTGCCGCTTATTAAGTCCAATACTGCATTGGCATCGGGTGTACTGTTACTACCGATAGTTACTTGCGCATTTAAGTTGGTAAAGCAAATGCATGCACATGCCATTACGATGGAGATGAAAACTTTTTTCATATCTGTTGATTTTGTATATTATTCAATAATGTTGTTAAGATTGATTCTTTTATGCTGATTTCTGAAAACGATAAACAATACATAAAGTATTGCAAAAACACTAAATAAGCTGTAACCATCCGTCATTGCCAAGCTGGACAAACCTCCTGCACTATCATTGTATTTACCGGTATTATCACCGGCACCATTACCAGTATTTAGCACATCTTCGCTCGAAGAAGTTCCTGTTCCCTTGGTGTGCATAGGATTTTTCTGTACACTTGCCAATGTAGTTGTAACCTTAGTTTCATTAGCAGCAATAAATTTATTATTGTCTGATAACTGATATCGGTTAATGTTGTTTATACGGTTGGTATATAGTAACTCACTAGTCCTGGCATTATTAAAATTATTATCTGTGGTCGGTTTAAAATAAATACTTTTTGAAGAAATAAATTCTCTTTCAGCACTCGCTTGATGCATTGCAATCAGATAGCTGTTTGGAGTCACATTCACTTTTTCAACTGTGGCACCATTTTTTTTCTCAAAAAGCCGATAGGGTTCATTCTCTATTCTGTTCACATAACTTCCAGTGAATTGCATATTCTCTTTGTCATTATCCAATGTCAGAGAATGATTCTTCAATTCATAGTTCACAGAATAAAATTGTTTAATTTTATTCGTTTCATAGGTTTTATTTATATATCCCAGAATCAGGACAATAAAACCAAAAGACCAAAACCAACTCTTTATTTTCATTGTTTTTTTTAATTAAATCATTATCCCACACAGAACTAGTTAATAATAAATTTAGCGGTTGCAGTCTGCATACCTCTAATCTGCACAATGTAAACTCCTGAGTTAATATCACTTAAATCAATACTCATCTCGGGATAATTATTTACAAGGCATGTATGTAATTGTTTTCCATGCAAATCATACACAGTAATTTTACTTCCTAAATCATAGCCGGTAAGTTGTTTTACAAATAGTTTCTTGTCATGACAGTACAGATGAAGTTTAAACGAAGTATTATTAATTCCTGTTTTCACCGGATTACTGAACATTACTAAAAACCGATCGGTATTATCAGTGGGTTCTGCCGAAAAAGTATAGTTTCCAACCGTTTTCATATCAACCAAATCCTGTGTCTTTTTATCAAAAATCCAAAGCCCTTCGGAGGATAATGTTTCTACATACTGACTCGTCAGATTATAATCTCCGGCATATTTTGAAGGATTAAATGCCATGACAATACTATCGGCATTAAGCGGAAGTCCGTTAGCTGATAATTTATTCGTGCCGGACAAGGTGTAAAGCTGAAAAATATTATTGTCATCAACATAAGCTTTTAGCATATCGTAATTATCCATTCCATACAAAGCACTTGCACGAAGTCCAATAGCCGTATAATCGTAGATGTTATCGTTACCAACAGGTGAAACTTTAAATGTAACCTGATTGCTTGTTGAAGTTTCTGCTTTCGCTTTTCCCGATACATTATTCGGATTATTGTGAGCTACAGATGCATGACGCAACATGTTTTTTCCAATTGAAATCGATCCGTTTTGCGCGGTTCCTTTCGACACACGAACCATAAACACGCTCATAGCAGGTATTTCAGTAACGCCCGACACGATAATGGCATCCGGATTACTGATATCAACTGCCTGATAAGTGGAAGAGCCTGCCGGATAAACATAAATATAGGGCGAGAATACCAGGTTACTGTTTCCAATGGCATCAGATAATAAACTTATGGGTAGCGGACAGGTGTATGAATTACCGATAAGCCAGTTTACGGTCGACCCTAAACTTGCTGTATTAATTGAACCTGAGAATAAGACATCCTCGGCAAAAAGCTGTTCGGAATAAGGAGTTACCGTATAAACTTTACCATTAAAATAATATTTACCTTTGTCGTATAACGATGGATTTGGTTCGCCGGTGTACCACAATCCCGATTCAGCTTGCAGGTTACTGTAAGCATACGCATTAGGACGGGGTTTAATTAAATAGGCCTGAGCCGGAACCAATTTCTCGGCAGCCAGATAAACATATTGATCCTGATCAATAATAGCATCGGCAGGTGAGTTATCTTTGTTCCCGTATATGTAGGTTGTGTGTCCGTAAGTTCCGGTATTCAACGGGCGGCGCACCCAGTTACCGGCAAAATAACCGGAAAGTTGGGTGTCTTTAAAAGGTGTTGCAAATCCGAAAAGCTGAGTTGAACCATTTGATGGTCGGTAAATAGTCATATCCCGTTCAACAATCACAGCACCCAAATCAACCAAACTCGAAGATGTTCCGGCTTGATTAACCCTCAGGGAGGCATCGTACGATTTTGAATTTACCACATCCGATCGCAAAATAAGTTTTCCGGTTTTGCTATTGACGCGGTGAAGACTTAAAGCATCAATTCCCATTTTTCCGGGAACAGCTATTGAATCGTTTGTTGATATTTCGATGTTAGGGAATGCAATGTAATACGAACCCCTGTCGAATGCATTAATGTTGACTGATTGAGTTGTAATAGTTCGGTTAGTACCCGTATCTTTTACAAAACGAAATTTACCTGTCGATGTAGTATTGGTAGTTTGATCCACCACAAATACTGTTGACAGAGCGTCCTGATAAAAATTACCACCTAATTCAGTGATTCCATTCTGTATAATTCCCACTGTTCGTCCCGAAACTGTCAGTTGTCTCATGGCATCAGGTACATATAGTGAAACTCCGGCAGAACTTGATTGGGGTGCAACATACATTTGCCCGGTATTTACAAACGTTACATTTGTCTGTGAATGAACACATTCTACAATCAGAAGTGTCATTAAAAATATAAATGTAGTCTTTTTCATACGAATCGGTGTTTGCTTATAGAAAATAAATCAGACTGAGAAATGAAAATTGAGAACTAAAAACAAATTCGAATGTCCTGAGAATTGTTTAAATGGGAAATCAGCCCTAAATAATCAACACTTAACACGCCTTGAATAACTGATTTCAGATTCAATCCAACAAATATATACATAATCTCAAAAACAAAATAATAGTTAAATGTAGTATTTTGTAATATTAATGTAGTATTTTTTCTTTGTGTAAAACTATTTTTGTCCTCACTGCATGCAATGTAAAAAACTTAAATCAAACAAGTAACAAGTTTAATATTTAATTAAAGTGCTGATTGATTGATGATAAGAATATAGTTGGAATAAAAATACAATAGCCGGATTGTCTAATTCTTAAATAATAAATCAGCAACTATCGACTAGTATATACAATTTATTGTAAGAATATGTTCATTTTAAGTTTTTGTTTTGTGATTTCACAACAATATTTTTATAGTATATTAATATATAAATAATGACAATTAAATTTTAATAACAGATAACAAATGTTCTCAAATATCATTTGAGATGTAGATTGAATAAGGGAATAGGGGAATAAGGGAACAACAGAATTAATTTTAAATTTAGTTGTGTTGATTGTTTAAAATGGACTTCAGTTTGCGGGTATGGTTTTGAAGATGATCTGAATGAGGTTTTCTTTCAATACTACAATGATTAGTAGTTGTTTCCTACGAATTTTCTCTAAATTACATTGGCATTTGTAATTTATTGTAAAAATATTATAGCTATATTATATAATACCTTATATTTGCAACGCAATTGCAAAACAAACGAACAAACCGGTTTCTGACCGGCTAAATTTACTGAATCTGTAATTGATATAATCGAATGACATTCAACCGCTTATAAAATATACAACAATGTTTACTTCAACTTGAAGTATGCGTTGTTTTGTTGTTTTAGGTAGGTTCACATAGGGGCAAAAAAAAGCCCCGCATACAGGTACGGGGCTTTTTTGATAGAATAGGAATGGCCTTGCTAAAGGGCAGACGCGTCAGTTGTGGTGGACGGAGCGTCTGTTCTTGTTTTTTGTATGGCGGAATTCTTACTACGGGTTGTACGGCTTTTGATAATCGACTGGCGATTATTCAGCAACACATTCAACTCGTTTACCAGCGGCATGTAATCCAGGTTAGCGTTTTCGGCTTTGCCCAGTTCGATAGCTCTCAACATATTGTCAATACCCGTCATAACACGTTTATTGGCATTTGCATTGTTGAACTTCGGACGAATAGACATTTTCTCCGTATGGAGCGCTTCACCCTTGTTTACATTTAGCTGATATCCCCTGAGCCTTTCAATATAGCTGCTCAAGCCCAATTCACTTAGTGCCTGGTTCATATCCTCATTATCGGTTAGTCCGTTCAGCATTTGGTTTGTGCGTCCTGATTTCACCGAAGCGCTTTCAGAACTAATGCCTTTCATGTAACTTTTCAAATAGGGGATAGCCAGTGCAGCCTGTGGGTTGGTTTCAACTTCGCCCGCTTTTACTTTCCCATCGATATGCGAAAGAATAGCACCCAACATATTGTTGCGCAACTTGCGTTGCTGAACAAATTCTGTTGAGTTAGGGCAACCGTCGTACTTCAGCGCCAGTATGGCAAGCAGGGGACGTAACTCCGATAACATTAAATACATTCCGGAAATTTTCAGTGCAGCCGGGTCATGTTTCTCAACAATCTTCAGCATCCCTTCAGTCAGTTCGGGAAGCTCGGGCTTCCGTAAACGTGACATCGAAAAATTTATGAAATCTTTGTATATCATGTATTTCAAGTTTTTTGCTGTTATACACTCGAAAAGATATGCCTTCTTTCACTCCTTTTTCATACCGGAAATATCCTGTACTATTTCACTCATTTCAAAGAAGATTATGAAACGCATAATCTATATTCAGCAAACGGCTTTCACTTCGCCGCTGTGAACTGAATACGGTTGCAAAAATAATAAATTATTTTTATATATTCTCAAAAAACATTTCAACATTATGTTGATAACTTTTTGAATTTATTTTCAGTATTTCTTTTTTTAAACTTCAATATACTGTAATATAGACTATTAAAAATTTATTAAGATTATATTATTTCCAAATAAATAATTTAATTGAAAAAATAAATAATTCTAAATTATTTTTATATGAACATTTCAGGCAGAAAGTTGGCACGAAACTTATTCGAATGTGCAACGAAAAAAGTGTAAAAATGAAGCGATGTGCAATTTTGAAAAATGTACGACGACCCTAACGAAGCTTCTTTTACCCTTTTGTACGGTACGAAGACCCCATCGAAGCGTTTTTAGGGTTCATCGCACGGTACGAAGACCCCATCAGCGCGTTTTTTACCCTTTTGTACAGTACGAAGACCCTAACGAAGCATTTTTGGGGCTTTTGTACGGTACGACGACCCAAACAACACGTTTTTTACCCTTTTGTACGGTACGATGACCCAAACAACACGATTTTTACCCTCTCGTACATTTTGCTGATACCAACGAAACGATTTTATGGCTTTTGTTCGGTACGCCGACCCAAACGATGCGATAATTACCCTTTCATATTGTAGAGAAAGCAAAAGCATAGAAATTTTGAATTCTATTTTCACCAACTATTGTTTAAAACGTGAAAACAATCTATCTTTGCAAGAAACAAATATTAGACCTCCCCTAAACCCTCAGACCTCAACCGTCCATCGGACACCTTCTCCAAAGGAGAAGGAAAAAGGTAGAAAGTTTATGGAGGGGAATACCGGGTGATTGAGATTTGTGAAATTGATTTAGAACAATAAAAAAATAAGAATACAAAACAAACATACTAAAACGAGTAAAACTTCAAATGACCTCCCCTAACCCCTCCAAGGAGGGGAACATCAGGTGAAGTAGTTTTTCTAAAATTAAATGAGATTCTAAAAAACGAATAAATAAAACAGAATACATAATTAATTAAAAGCACAAACTTTCCTAAACCAGTACTCTCCCTCCTTGGAGGGAGTTGGAGGGAGGTCAAAAAACAGAAATAAAACAATTTTCAACATACTAAAATAGCATTCTGCTATTGTTCGCACCACCGAAACCTCAGAAATTTCATTTAAGCGAACCACACAATAGAATGATTTAGCGAATGCTCGCGCCAACCGGCGTGGGCTTTCGACTTATCATTGTGTGTAGGCTTTCTGAGGGCCTCGGTGGTGGATAAGGCTTAGTCCACGCTTTTGCATTTAAAGTGAGATAATGACTTACCCGAATAATGGCTGAAAGCGAAAGCTGAAGCCATGATAAAAGACATTCTCCAAAACAACGAAGCCGTAACCTCCAACGCACAAACAGTAGAAATACTTCACACCCATTTTCCGCAATGCTTCAATAAAGAAGGAAACTTTGATATTGACAAGTTTAAAGACCTGATTAAAGCCGATGTGGATGTAGCACACGAAGGTTACGACCTGAATTTTCTGGGGAAAAACTACGCCAAATTATTAGCTTCAGTTGACACCACCACCGTTATTCAGCCTGATATAGAACATAATGCCAAACCCGAAAATGCCAACAGCCAAAACCTGTATATCAGTGGCGATAACTTAGACGGACTGAAACACCTTCTAAAATCTTATGCCGGAGCTGTAAAATGTATTTATATTGACCCTCCCTACAATACCGGCTCTGATGGATTTGTGTATAATGACAAGTTCAATTACTCTGTCGATGAACTTACAGCCAAACTAAGCATTAGCGATGAGCAAGCTCAAAAGATTCTTGACCTTACCCGCCGCGGATCTGCCTCCCATTCGGCCTGGCTTACTTTTATGTACCCTCGGTTAGTATTGGCGCGTGATTTACTTAAATCTGATGGTGTTATTTTTATCTCTATCGACGATAATGAAAATGCAAATCTTCAGATATTGTGCGACAGTATATTTGGTGAAGAGAATCGTATCGGAGTTATAACTTGGTCAAAAAAAAGAAAAGGGAGTTTTTTGTCTAAACAATTGATAAGCCTTACGGAATATGTATTGTGTTATACACCAAACAATGCTTTGAAAGCATATTTATTCGGTGGAGTTGCAGACGAGACTGAATCCCAGCCAATAATAAAAAGAACAAACAATTTGTCAACTCTGACTATTCCAAAAGGTATTATTACAACTAAACTAAATGATGGCATATATAAAAAGGGCATCTATGGTGACGATGTCAACCCTGTTGAACTATTAGATGACGTTACTTTTTATGAAAAGAATAATATAGCAGATTTTAGAATCAAAGCTCCTTTCACTTGGAGTCAAGACTTTTTAAAGGAAGAACTAAAAAAGGGAACTGAACTTATAATAAATACATTGAATTTTCAAATACGAGCATTTCGAAAATATGAAGAAGGTAATCACAAAGGATTTGGAAGCTTTATTGATGGTGTTAAGATTAAGGGGACTAATGAGGATGCTTATGAAGAATTAGAATCGATATTTGATGAGAAAAATGTATTTGATTACTCAAAGCCAAAAAATCTTATAAAAGAATTAATAAAAGCTGCCACTGAATTTGATAAATCTACTATTGTTGTCGATTTTTTTAGTGGTTCCGGTACGACTGGCCATTCAATTTTACAATTAAATGCTGAAGACGAATTTAGCGAAAGAAAATTCATTCTAATTCAGTTGCCTGAGAATCTTGATGAAAAACTGATATTATCTTCAGCAAGTGACAAATTGAAAGCTCAAAAAGTAATCCATGTCTTGGATGAAAACTCATATCCTCATACTTTGGATTATGTCGGCTTTGAACGTATAAAACGCGCAGCCGCTAAAATTAAAGCCGAAACAAATGCAGATATAGATTATGGTTTCAAACATTATACATTAGTTGAACCATCGAATGACACTATTGATAAGTTGGAAGACTTTAATGAGGGAGTTATGTTTACAGATAACGATACACTTAGTTTGTTTGGCAAAGAAACTGTACTGGAAACATGGCTCGTAAAGGATGGTTATGGTTTTGGAGCAAAAGTAGATGTCGTAAAACTTACTGAATATACTGCTTATCAATGCGGTAAGCATCTGTATTTTATAGAAGCAGGGTTCAATGAAAACGATATGGTGGCTTTGCTCGACAAATACCAGCAAGAACCTGCCTTTAGTCCCGAAAACATTGTGGTATTTGGTTACAGCTTCAACTTTTCGCAAACAGAAATGCTTCGCAAAAACCTGTTTGTACTTAAAGACAGCCATAAAAACCTGAAAGCAAACTTCGATATTCGTTACTAAAAAAATGCCTGTAAGGCTTTTATATTCTAGCCCAAGGTGAAGCCTTGGGTTTTGTGATAGAGATAGGATTTCGGGCTGTAAGCCCAATATAATATGTTGAAAATATATATTGACCTTGCAGGGCGTTGGTTCTATTCATTTATTATCAACCCAATGCGTCTCTTCGTTTTGCATTGGGCTAGTATATGTCGGGCTTACAGCCCAAAGACACTTTCAAAAAAACAAGGGGATACCTTTTGGAACATCTTCGCAAAGAAAATATATGGAGCTAATACTACAAACAGGATTGACACACCAGCAGCAGGCAGTTGATGCTATTGCTAAGGTATTTGAGAATACAGAAGTCAATCAACCCAATCAATATTATACCAATCCGAATATTGCAATCGAAGATATTCTTTTTGAAAACATCAAACAAATTCAAAAAGACAATGAGCTACATTCGTCATTCCGCACTATTTCCAACGCAGAAAAAACACTTCATTTGGATATAAAAATGGAAACGGGTACAGGTAAAACCTATGTTTACACCCATGCCATTTATGAACTTCACCGCCGGTATGGTATTAATAAATTTATTGTTGCTGTGCCAACTTTGCCTATTAAAGCTGGTGCAGAACAGTTTCTGGGTGATAGCTATGTACAAAAACACTTTGAAAACACTTGTGGTTATGGTGCTCAAATTGAACTTTACACACTCAAAGCACAGGCAAAAAAGAAAGGGAAAACCTTTTTCCCGAGTGCAGTCCGTGCTTTTGTAGAAGGCTCCAACCAAACAAGCAACAAAATATTTGTGCTACTCACCAATATGCAACTGCTGACTAATGCCACCATGCTTTCCCGTTCCGATTACGATTTTGGTGTACACGGTTTTTATCGACCGTTCGATGCATTGGCAGCCACACAACCTTTTGTGATTATTGATGAACCACACCGCTTTCAGCGTGATCAAAAGGCGTTCGAGAAAATTACCGAAGAACTGAAACCTCAATGTATCATTCGCTTTGGTGCAACTTTTCCTGAAATTACAGTTGGTAAAGGCAAAAATAAGGTTGCAAAGAAAGATTATCTCAATCTGTTGTACGATCTCAATGCCTGTGCGTCTTTCAATCAAAACCTGATTAAGGGGGTTGCTAAAGAACACTTTGAACCGCTTTCGTCAAAAGATGAGAAAATTAAAATCACAGCTATTGAGAGAAAAAATTCAGTCACTTTCAATCATATTACGGTAGCAGGGCGAAAGTCATATACCATGCAGCAGGGGGATTCGCTTTCTGTTATGAGCGAAGAATTGCGGGGATTGTCTATCTCAGGCATAGCTACGAATTATGTTGAATTTTCTAACGGACAGGAAAAGCATGTTGGGGAAGAATTTACAGTTGATATTTTCTCCGATTCTTATCAGGAGCAAATGATTCGACTGGCTATTCAACGGCATTTTGAAACAGAACGAGACAATTTCAACCGTCCATGCAAAATTAAAACACTGGCACTTTTCTTTATTGATAATATTGATTCCTATCGTGGTGACAGCAATGGTGATAAGTGGCTGCACAGCATATTCGAACAACTTTTAAATGAGCGTATTGAATATGAATTGCAACAAACCTGTTCAGATGAATACCGTGCCTATCTCAGTGCTAGTAAACTTGATATTTCGGCCTGTCATGCCGGATACTTTGCAAAAGACAATACCGATAGCGATGAAAGTATAGCCGAGGAAGTGGATGAAATTTTGCACAACAAAAAGAAACTTTTATCCATTACAAATGAAGATGGTTCATTGAATACCCGTCGTTTCTTGTTTTCAAAATGGACCTTGAAAGAAGGTTGGGATAATCCGAATGTATTTACAATAGTCAAATTGCGTTCGAGCGGTAGTGATAACAGTAAAATTCAGGAAGTTGGTCGTGGTTTACGCTTACCGGTCGATGAATTTGGTAATAGAATTTCAAACGAAGAATTTCTGTTGAATTATATTGTTGACTTCACAGAAGCCGATTTTGCCAATCGGTTAGTAGCCGAAATAAATGCGGAGTTGCCGGCTGAACAAGCAACTCATCTTTCAGCCGAAGAAATGGAACGAGTTGCAAACTTGAAAGGAGTTACTACAAAAGTGCTTTTCATTGAATTGCTGAACAAAGACTTTATTGATACTGATAAAACTATTTTGACTGATAAGTTGGATGATTTTTATCAGGAATATCCAGAGTTTAATGTAACCCGACTAGCAGGGAATAAAGTCATTGATAAGAATAAAAATCAACGAAATACAGTCAAAGTACGTGCAGCTCAATTCGATGAACTGAAAGAGCTATGGGCCGCCATCAACAAAAAATACGTGATTTTCTTTGATAAGGATGTTGACAATTCAATTGCCAATGATTTACAAAGTTTATTACAGAATGGAGTTTTTGGATTACAGGAAATTACAACAGACCGTCAGACCATCAAAGCAGGTAAAGATAATGTTGAGGTAGTAAGTAAGGCGGGTGAAACGTATTTTATTAGTGGTAGGAAATTGAGTTATAATGTGTTTTTAAAAAGAATAAATAAAGCCACTTCAATTCCAATCAAAATACTACATAGTGCTATAGTTCAATATGCTAAGGCAAATAAGGAGTTCAATCCTGCATTTATCAATGAAAACTCGTTAGGACGATTCTTGTCTAAATTTACAGATTGGAAATACGACAATTTAAAAGGTCGCTTCAATTATAAGCAAACCACTTATACACCAAGTTCAACAAAACTAACCAATGTTGATGGTTCAATGAAAGACGAGGTTGTACAAGGTGAAATTGGAACAAATTTATTAAAAGGAGAGCCATCAGGCAAGTATTTGTATGATATGATTGCTTACGACTCACCATTAGAGTGCAAAAACATCATGGAAAATATAGAAACTGTGGAGGTTTTCGGAAAAATACCACGACGTAGTATTTCAATTCCCACAATTGGAAATGATTCTTATAGCCCTGATTTTATGTATGTTGTAAACAAAAAGGATGGAAAAAAAGAATTAAATATAGTTATTGAGACTAAAGATATTGGTAGTGAATCTGTTTTACGTGGTGAAGAAGCAATGAAAATTAATTGTGCTGAAGAATTCTTCAATCAACTCTCATTGGATGGATTTAAAGTATCATTTAAAAAGCAGTTAAATAACAATGGAGTGAAAACTATTATTGAAGAAATTTGCAAATTAAGCACAAACGAATAACAATTTAGTCCCAGCTTCCGCGCGATTTTATCGCGTGGTAAACACATTTAGAATTAAAATGGGAAATTGCAGTAATTCCTTTTACTCTTACTGCTTACAGCTGAATAAAGTCCCTCACACGCATCTTCCAGTAAATTAATTACATTTTCGAAGCCCTGATTGGGTTGGGGGTAAAACAAAAGGCATTTCAAAATAGCTTTTGAAACGCCTTTTTTTAATGTTTTGAAAGCCAGAATTACTTTCTGATACCCAATTCTTTGATAATGGCACGGTAACGTGAAATTTCGGTATCTTTCAAATAATTGAGAAGACGACGACGTTTTCCTACCAAAATTACAAGGGCGCGTTCTGTACTATAATCTTTTTTATTTGCCTTCAGGTGTTCGGTCAAATGGTTAATACGGTACGAAAACAATGCTATCTGACCTTCTGATGAGCCAGTATCAGTGTTAGACTTTCCGTGTTTAGCAAAGATTTCTTTCTTAATTTCAGACGTTAAATACATAATAACTGTTTGGTAATAAATGTTTTAAAATACAAACTTCGCAATGCACACATCACAAAACGACATATTTGATTTTGAGTGTGCAAAGGTAATCTTTTAATTCTGAATGACAAAGCTATCAAAAACTTTTTCTAAAAAAACTTTAGATGTTCAGATTCAAAACAATTTTCATTGGTTCATTAGTCAAATCCTGAACCCGAAACGAGCGTTGTTTTCCGAAACCATGCAATACAATCTGAAGTTTTGAGAACTTACTTTTGTAACTACCTTCAACAGCCGACAAAGCCACCGAATTCATTTCGGGATTATAGCTGATTTTGCGTTTGTAGAAACTATTTTGTTCATATTGATATGTTTCGCCATCATCCTCATAATAAATATATTCCGAACCCGTTTCGCCTTTCCAAACATGCAGATAAAGCTTTCCGTCACCTTTTTCCTTGGTATTCTGAACAACCGACTGCATTGGTACTACCGAACCTTCCTTCACAAATACAGGCAAATCGGTGAGCGGAGCATCCACGTTGTAGGATTTTCCACCGTCATACATAATGTTATCCTGACTCAGACGGTACCACTTCGTTTCACCCGGCAAATAAACCGAAATCATATTTTGTGTGGAGGCAACCGGACAAATCAGCATGCCATCACCAAACATAAATTCATTCTCAAACTCCTTTTTATATATTTCTTCCTCAAATGTATAATCAATCGGCAACATACGATTCACCGGCATTCCGGTGGTATGAGCCTGATAAAAAGCACTGTACAAATGTGGCATCATTTGATAGCGTTGTTCCAGAATTTTACGAACTCGGTCGGTTGTTTCGTCATTAAAAAGCCATGGTTCACGATAGTTATAACTAATGGCAGTATGATTGCGGAACAAAGGAGAATACGCACTGATACTCATCCAACGGGTGAAAAGTTCAGCAGAAGGATTGCCCATAAAACCGCCAATATCCATTCCTACATACGGAATTCCACTCAGGGCCATACTGTTCAGCAACCTTACTCCCAGCAACATATGATCGTCGGTGCTGGCATTATCGCCAGTCCATTGTGCCGAATACTTCTGAACTCCCGCATAAGCAGCACGTGTCAGTACAAATGGTCGTTGACCGTTCATTAGTCGTTTTGTACCTTCATAAGTTGCACGTGCCATCAATGAACCGTACGCATTTTTCACCGAATAAAGCGTTTGTTTATCTTTCCCTTCACCAAATTCAATGAGGTTTGGAAACTCACGCCCCCAGACTGCCGGCTCGTTCATATCATTCCAAAAACCACGAATTCCGTTATCCACATGAGACGTTTTAAAACTGTTTCCCCACCAGTTTCGCACCTCAGTTCTGGTAAAATCCGGAAAATGACAACGACCTGGCCACACACTCCCAACATACAAATCGCCGTTGGGATAGTTGGCAAAATAGTTATTCTTAACGCCTTCTTCGTAGGATTTATAGCCTTTCTCAATTTTAATTCCGGGGTCAACAATCGTCACCACGTCAAAGCCGATTCCTTTCAGGTTGTTCATAAAACCCTTTACATCCTGAAATTTGTCGCTCCAGGTAAAGATTTTGTAGTGATCCATATAATTGATATCACACACCATTACGTCGGCAGGCAATTTCTTTTCACGGAAAGTTTTGGCTATATTCAGAATTTGCTCCGGACTGTCGTACCCCCAGCGCGATTGCTGAAAACCAAGGCTCCAGAGTGCCGGCATTGGCGTACGACCCGTGAGTTCTGTGTAGTCCTTTATAATCTGACCAACGGTAGATCCACCAAAGAAATAATAATTCATTTCACCATCATTTGCCCCAAAATGGAATATATTTTCATCAGCTCCACCCCCGAAATTAAAATAGGAACGGTTGGTATTATCAAAGAAAATGCCATAACAAACCTCATCGTGAATACCGACAAAGAAAGGAACAGTTGAATAAATCGGATCGGCATCGAGTGCATAAGCCGGCACATCGCTGTTCCAGTGCTGATAATACTGTCCACGACGGTTTAATCCACCCGTTTTTTCTCCCAAACCTATGAATTTTTCATCGGGATGCAGTTTTTTATAACAGCTAACCTGATCGCCATACCAACTGACGCCAAGTCCGGCATCATCACTGCAAAGTTCTTTGCCATGTTTGTCGCTAATACTTATTCTGAATGGATTTTTCTGAATATTCAGGTTTAATGAATCTGTAACCAGAATAAGTTGATTTGAGTTATTGGTTTGAATCTTTAATTCGCCGGTCGGAGTCAGATTGTCAATGGCAAACGATTCATCAACAATTGGTTTTTGTTTTGTGGCACGAATTCGAATTGTCGATGAATTATAGGCAGTTACAGAAACAAATCCATTGGAAACAGTAAGATTGAAACCGCCTTTTATTGCCGCAACAGCTGTAACTTTTCCTATCCGTTCACTCAAGCGGTGATTTTGAGCCGGAACATTTGCACCTGCAAGCAGTGCCAATAAAGCCAAAAGTGATTTTTTCATATTCTTATTTATTTAAAAGTCTAAAAAAGGAATTATCAATCCATTTTATGGGAAACTTATCAATCAAAAACTTACAACCAAAGGTAACCAAAACGCCAACCAACGAACCAACCAACACATCAATTGCGAAATGCTGTTGCAGGTAGATTCTTGAAAAGCCAACCAACACTGCCAAAACGAAATAAAGAGCCTGCCATGTACGGTTTTTGGTATAAAAAGTCAGTGCTAGAAAAAAAGCAAAAGCTGATATAGTGTGACCCGACGGAAAGCTTCGAATCATATTAATATGCTCGCCTGCAACCTGATGCAACTGAATACCGGGATAATGTTCTTTAAAGTAAAGCATGGGGCGCAGTTCGTTCCACAAGGTTTTGATTAGTCGGGAAAACATGCCCGAAACAAGTTGTGAAACAACAATAAATCCTGCCACCCGAAAACTCCAGAACAGCAAAACACCCGCTACAGCAAACGGAATCCAGTCGCCAATGTATGTATAATAATGAAAAAACGTATCGGCAAAGAGTGAGTTACAGGATGTCATCCACAACTGCAAATCAGCTTTGCTATTGATTGACACCAGAATAACCATTACCGCTACAAAAATAGCATACAAGCCATAAAACACTCCTGATTTCTTCATATTTTTAGCCCCATAACCCCAAAAGGGGGAATAATTTGTGGTTAAATTAATTAACATTACAGGTTTCGCATAAAAAGTCCCCCATCGGGGGATTTAGGGGGCTTTTACTCCCCTTAATATCTCACGTTTTCCGGGAGGTCCGGGCAGTCGTTCCACCTTGAATCCTGCTGCCTGCATGGCTCTGCGAACCATTCCTTTGGCACAATAGGTAGTCAGAACAGCTCCAAAATTGCAACTTTTACGCAACTTCTCAAATTGTTCCACCGACCACATTTCGGGTTGCTTTTCGGGTGAGAAAGCATCGAAAAACACCACATCATACAGTTGATAGTGAACATATTGCGTAAAGTCGGTTTCTATTTTATGAAGCGTAAAATAAGGCGTGATTTCTATCAGTTCATTCCATCCAGAAGTATGCAACAGATTAAAAACTTCCTCTTTATTTGAATCTATCAGTTCCGAATAATTCAACAGCATTGCCTTTTCAACATGAACCGGATATTTCTCCAACGCAATATAATGAATCTTTTTTCCACTTCTCTCTGCCTCTACCAATGCCAAAAATGCATTCAGTCCGGTTCCAAACCCAACTTCAAGAACACAAATTTCATCTTTCTGACATTGCTTCAGTCCTGCTTCAATAAAAATATGCCGTGACTCCTGAATAGCCCCGTGCGATGAGTGATAACACTCATCTATCTCAGGCACAAACAGGGTGTGTGAACCATCTTCGGTCAATTTCAATTCAGAATTCATTTTACAAAAGTACAGAAAACCCAGAAACAAAACAACCGTTGCTCTTTAGGAACAACGGTTGTATATATTTATTGCTAAAAATCATAACAACTTATTATCAATCAATATCTTTAAAAAAATCTGCAAGACTAATCTTATGAACATCGAGAACACTAAACAAGGTTTTCAATGTAATATTTGAACCTTTTTCAATTCTCCAATACTGAACCCGATTCAAATTATTGTCCCAAGCAAAAGATTCATGACTCGAATATCCTTTTTGAATGCGAAGTTCTTTCAACTTATTGGCAATCTTAATGATTCTTTTATCTATTTCCGCTTGTTCCAAACTCATATTTTCATTCATACACTATTGCTAAATTATCTTGCGAAAATACAATAGGTTATCATATAATGTTACCACATACCACATCCAATATCCAACATATATAATACAGCATATATGTTGTTTTGTATTAATATTATGTTTACATTTGCCATGTTTATAACACTTAAATAACTAATCAATTCACGGACTTTAAATATAGTAGTATGGAAGCAATAAAAGCATCAAGCATCCTTAAAATTGATGAAATTAGTAATTACAAACTTCATCTAGCCTGTTATAATGGCGAAAAACAACCATTAGATGTTTATGTAAACAATTGGGTAGAATGGGTTGGTTGGAATGAATATAAAGGTGAAAGAAATGATTTTTCGAGACAATATATTTTTTCGCTCATTCAAATTTACAATGACAATGACAAATGGTTATTTGGAGGTGTTTTTAAAGTTAAAGAGAGAACAGAGAATGCTTATATTATAGAGCTTCAAAATGATTATAAGGAAATGATTGGGAGACTTATAATAGATTTCCACCGATATCAAGGTTTACTTGGAAGAGCTTTTAATTTGGAAAACCATTATGAAAATTTTGTTGTTTCTGAAATTCTGAAAAGCAAATATGGTACTCACAATATTAAAAAATAGAAATCAACACCATGAAAAAATTAATCATTTTAGTTCTAACAATGTCTGTTTCACTGTTAGCTGAAACACAGATTTACAAAACTGTAAATATAACAACTGCTGGCACACTTAGCACTATTCTGAATGATTATGAAAAAGCTACAATTACCAACCTAACTGTAACAGGCAATATTGATGCGAGAGATATAAAATGTATACGAGATTTGATTTTATTAGATTTAAATATTAGTGAAACAAATATTATTGCCTATACAGGATTACTAGGAACAGGGACATTTTATTCCAATCCTACGACAATTATTAGTTACCCAGCCAACGAAATGCCTGAATACTCCTTTTACAATTCTATGAAGTCAGTAAGAATTCAAACTGTTTATTTACCAAAGAGTATTACATCAATAGGTTATAAGGCTTTTAATTCATGTGGAACACTCACAAATATTTTAATTCCTAACTCAGTAACTAATATAGGAGCTTATGCATTTAATATGTGTGAAAAACTTACAAATATTTCTATTCCAAATACAATAACTAATATCGGAGATTATGCTTTTTTTCAGTGCATGAACTTGACTGGAGATTTATTTATACCAAAATCAATCAGAATTATCGGAAGCAATGTATTTGACACTTGTGAAAAGTTAACAAGTGTAACTTTCGAGAATTCGAATCCTTTGGCATATTTCACTTCAATAGGAAACAGTGCTTTTTCGCAATGCGCGGCAATGAAAAAATTAACTCTATCAAATGCAGTCAGTTCAATTGGAGAATTTGCATTTAATTCATGCTGGGGGTTGACAACAATTTATAGTTGTAATACAACGCCTCCAACACTCGGGAGTTCATGTTTTAATGGTGTTTCTAATGTCACCGATGTATTTGTACCAACCGATGAAGCAGTTATAGCTTACAAAGCAATAAATACAACTGTCTGGACTGGGAATAAAGGGTGGATTTTAGCATTTCCAGGAAATATTATCAAGAAAGGCAGTATTTCAGATACACCAGAAACTCAAAATAATCATGTAAATGTATATTCAGATCAAAACGGGATAGTAGTAGAAGGTGTTTTAATAGGAGAAAAGGTGAAGATTTTTTCTGTTCATGGAGTTTGTTTGCAAACATTGAAATCAAAAGGAGAGCTATTGGTGATACCAATAGCTCGAAAAGCGTTATATATAGTCGAAACATCTACTAAAACATTTAAAGTACAAATTCAATAGATAACAAACAAAACAACCGTTGCTCTTTTGGAACAACGGTTGTTCTTTTTCAACTATCAACTGTCAACTAACAATTGATTAATAATTCTGTTTTTCTTCTTCAAAGTAAGCCTGTGGATGTGCACAGGTTGGACAAGCTTTCGGAGCTTCTTTACCCACGTGTACATGACCACATTCCCGACATTGCCAGGTAGTTTCTTCTTCACGAGCAAAAACGGTGTTGGTTTCAACCCGTTTCAACAAACGGCGATAGCGTTTTTCGTGCTGTGCTTCTACGGCAGCAATTTTACGGAAAGTGACTGCAATATTGGCAAAACCTTCTGCTTCAGCTACATCGGCAAAATGCGGATAAATGTCAGCCCATTCTTCATTTTCACCGTTGGCCGAAGCCGCAAGATTTTCCTGAGTAGTACCCACTTTTCCTGCAGGATAAGTAGCTGTAATCTCTACATCGCCACCTTCGAGGTAACTGAAAAACTTTTTAGCGTGATACTTTTCCTGTTCGGCTGTTTCCAGAAAAATGGCTGCAATTTGCTCAAAACCTTCTGCTTTCGCCACTTTCGCGAACATTGTGTAACGGTTACGTGCCTGACTTTCACCGGCAAACGACTTTAATAAATTCTTTTCGGTTTCTGTTCCTTTAATACTTTTCATAATAATTATTGTTTGCCCCCTAACCCCCTAAAGGGGGAATTAAGAGAAGTTAGTAAATTTAGTCTCAACAGCTTGTAATATAATAACCTTTAGGGTGATATCCTTTACATTTAATATGGCAATAGGTTTAATAAAATATGAACTTTCAAAATTACTGATTTTCGATTAAACATACAACAAAAAACTCATTTATTTTACTAATTGATTCCTGCATCAAATTCAGTATCTTTGCACTTTCAAACTTTCAAACCCTCAAACCTTTCAAACCCTCAAACCTTTCAAACCTTTCAAACCCTCAATCATAATCATGGTCAGTTATTTACAGGTAGAAAATCTAACCAAATCGTTTGGCGATAATCTGCTTTTCGAAAATATATCGTTTGGAATTGCCGATAATCAGCGGGTGGCATTGATTGCCAAAAATGGTACAGGAAAAACCACTTTGCTCAATATCATTGCCGGAAACGAGGATTATCAGAGCGGAACGATTTCGTTTCGTCGCGATTTGCGAATTGGTTATCTCGATCAAAACCCCGATTTTCCCAAAGAATTATCGGTAATTGATGCCTGTCTGCGCTCCGATAATGAAGCGGTGCGAACCATTGCAGCTTATGAACATTGTATGTTGTCTGAGAATCATGCCGGACTGGATGAGATTCTGTCGCAAATGGACCTGCACAAAGCCTGGGATTACGAAACACGCATCAAGCAGATTTTGGGTAAACTTAAAATCACCAACTTTGAACAATTGATTGGCGAACTTTCGGGCGGTCAATTAAAACGCGTAGCATTGGCAAATGTATTGATTTCTGAACCTGATTTACTGATACTGGATGAACCTACCAACCACCTTGACCTCGAAATGGTGGAATGGCTCGAAGATTTTCTGAAACGCTCCAGCATGGCGTTGTTTATGGTAACGCACGACCGTTATTTTCTCGACCGCGTTTGTACCAATATCATGGAAATAGACCATCAAGGCTTGTTTCAATACTCCGGCAATTATTCGTATTATCTGGAAAAACGACAGGAACGCATCGAAAACTGGAATTCGGAAAGTGAGCGAACGGTGAATTTATACAAGAAAGAATTAGAATGGATGCGCCGTCAGCCACAGGCGCGTGCTCACAAGGCCAAATCGCGTCAGGAAAGTTTCTACGAAATTGAAGAACGAGCCAAACAACGTCGGAATAACGACAAAGTGCAGCTCGATGTGAAAGCCAGTTACCTTGGTTCGAAGATTTTTGAAGCCAAATATATTTGCAAAGCCTATGGCGATCTGAAAATTCTCGACAACTTTTACTACAACTTTGCCCGCTATGAAAAAATGGGCATTGTGGGCAAAAACGGAACCGGAAAATCTACTTTTCTGAAAATGTTGCTGGGTGAAGTTAAACCCGACAGTGGTTCATTCGACATTGGTGAAACAGTTGTTTTTGGCTATTATAGTCAGGATGGACTGGCATTCGACGAGCAAATGAAAGTGATTGATGTGGTTCAGGATATAGCCGAAGAAGTGAATCTGGGTAACGGAAAGAAAATGTCGGCTTCGCAATTTTTGCAGCATTTCCTTTTTACACCCGAAACGCAGTATAATTATGTATATAAATTGAGTGGTGGTGAGAAATGTCGCTTGCATCTTTGCACCGTGCTGATGCGAAATCCTAACTTTTTGGTACTCGATGAACCTACCAACGACCTCGATATTGTGACCCTGAACATTTTGGAAGAATACCTGCAATCGTTCAAAGGCTGCGTGATTGTGGTAAGCCACGACCGCTATTTTATGGATAAAGTGGTGGATCACCTGATGGTTTTCAAAGGCGATGCCGAATTGAAAGATTTTCCCGGAAACTACACCGATTACCGCGAATGGAACGAGTTGTTGGAAGAACAGAAACGGGAGGAACGGAACAAAGAACAAAGAGCAAAGTCAAAAGACAATGAAACGCGAAACTTTGAACGTGAAACACAAAACACGAAACGCAAACTAAGTTTTAAAGAAAAACAGGAATTTGAAGCATTGGAAATAGAAATACCGCAACTGGAAGCTGAAAAAACTGACATTGAAAACCAACTAGCTTCGGGCACGCTTAACAGTGACGAAATTATAAAAGCCTCTCAACGTCATTCTGAAGTAGATGAACTGATTGACGAAAAAACCATGCGGTGGTTGGAACTGAGTGAGGTATAGGGATAACTCCCTGCTTCCGTGCGATTTTATCGCGGGGGAAACACTGAGAATTTAAATGCGAAATTGCAGTAATTCCTTTTCCTCTTACTGCTTACCATTTACTGCATTTAGTATGCTGGTTTTAACTATTCATATAACTGAAATCAGAACGATAGTAACAACGCTTTTTGAAACCCGGGAAAAACGCCGAAAATCAAAATCGAGTGAACCCAAGGTAGATTCCAAACAAGTGAGAGTGAACGTATGTGAAGCAATTACGGATTTGATACATGCTATCGAATTGGCACGCAAAGCACATCTCGAAGTTGATTACACAACGATGATTGTCGAAATAAACCAACTGTTTAGTACTTATCAGTCAGAAATAAAGGCTCATTCTGCCCGGATAAAAAACGCAAATTCAAAAAAGAACAAACCAGCTAGAACCAATAGCGTAGTTGTTTTTATACTGTCGATGCCCTGCATTCTTGTTTGTAGGGCGTTTTTTATTCATCTAAAGAATAGAGTTTTATAGGTTACTTTGACAGTAAGAATTGAACGCAGATTTTCGCTGGTATAGCGGATTAAAAACGGATTTTATCTCGCCTTGGCGAGATGATAAAGACTTGGATATTAAAATAGCACCAATTTATCGGAGTTAAAATCCATTTATTAATCCATTAGAAATAATTTATCGGAGAAAGTGACGGCTTCACTAAATTAGGTACTTCATATCCAGCTTAACACAACACTAATATTCACTCAAAAAAAACACCAAAGATATTTATTGCAAATATCTTTGGTGTTTAGGTAGATTATTCGTTTCTAAAAAAGAATAATTTATTTACTTGATTATCAATTTCTGATTGTGAATTACAGTCTTATTTGCATCCACAATTTGCAACTGATATATTCCTTCTTTGTACCAACTACGGGTATCAATCTGCATTAATTGTTTGTTATCAATCGTGCTATTGTAGACCATTTGACCCAAAGCATTATAGACCCGAACCACGGATGCAGCTTCGTTAGCTATTTTTATCCAAACCTTATCTTTTGCAGGATTAGGATATACACAAACAGCCTGATCGTATGCGTCATTCGTTCCTGATGATGCTACCGAGACTATTGATTCTTTAGGAGTGGTATTTATTACCATCTTAAATACAATAGCTCCTATAAAGGTATCCTTTATTGGAATAGTCATAATTACTTCAGCATTAGCAGGAGAATTGGCCGTTGCTAAACCAATCATAAATTGATCTGAACTGATATTAGTTGCATGCATCATACTTTGATTGTTGAATATAGGCGTACCTAATGCTGAGAAATTTTCAGTAACGCTAACATTCAACCCAATTAAGTTTCCAAACGAGCGGAATATCAAATTATTTCCTTCTTTTACGATTGAAACATCAGAATTGTTTGCGGCCGGAGCTTTGTATGGATTAACCTTAGCAGCAGCCGGGAAAGTATCAATTAATTTAACTGCATATTGTAAGATTATTCCAGCATCATTCGCTGTTACTGAACCACTTTTGTCAACATCGGCTGCTACAATTCGCCAAGCCGACCATGGTAGTGGTTCAATGGTTGGTATTGGATCTAATCCAATTGAATACTGCAAAGCTAAAGCCGCATCATAGGCTTGTATATAACTATTTTGGTCAATATCACCATAAATCTGATTGATTAAAACACTAGGCACAACCACATTAATTGTTGAATCCGTATTGAAAATAAATTTATCAATTTGCGGACTAGCATGACCTGCTTCTATGGCTTTAAAATTTAGATTTAATAATACTCCGCTACCCAACAAGTATTGAGATTCTGCATAACCTATAATCAACTTACCTGATTGATTACTATTAATCTGAACTATGCCTGAATTTGATATTGTATTATTGCTGCTAAATCCAATATATTTCATTTTTTGTGGGTTATAATTTAACTCAAACTGATATGAATTTATTGCATTCTGCAAGCTCAAATTAGTAAGAACAGTTACCGGAAGCACAAAATCATCGCCTGTACGAACAGTTATAGGTAATGGTGTAGAAGGCATGTAAGTTGTAGCCCAACTTCTAACTACATCAATACCATTTGTATAAACACGGTTCGGTATTTCAGCTCCTACCGAATCTTTTTCAACGTAAGCCCAATTGCCACCACCACTAAGATACTTATATCCCAGATTAGCACTTGTTACTCCAGCCGCAAAAGTTGAATCGTTCAGTGTTAATGTATAATGAGTACTATCCACCTTTATCATTTGATTCAGGTTGTTATTCCAACTATTAAAGTTACCAACCAACCAACATTGATAAGTTCCTGAAGGTACTGTTACATTA
>JBAXMR010000013.1:0-67515 GCA_037134195.1 Paludibacter sp.
TGAGTGGCGGCACCGATAGTTCGGTTGCTGCCATTCTTTTATTGGAACAAGGCTACGAAGTCGTGGGCATAACTTTTCGTTTCTGGGAAGAGGGCGAAAATTTTCACTTGCAGGATGCACAACGATTGGCTCAACAGCTTGGAATTGAGCATGTAGTCTATGATGCACGGGAAGTTTTTCGTGAAAAAGTGGTTGGTTATTTCGTGGACGAATACCTGAGTGGCCGAACACCGTTTCCGTGCGTGAAATGCAACAATGAGCTGAAATGGAAACTGATAATTGACGAAGCCGACCGCCTTGGCTGCAATAAAGTGGCCATGGGTCATTACGTGAATATCATTCAGGAAAACAATTGCTATTTTGTGGCTGAAGGAAAAGATCCGGACAAAGACCAGTCATTTTTCCTTTGGGGGCTGACTCAGGAGCAACTTTCCAAAATTATTTTTCCACTCGGACAATTTCATAAAACTGAAGTGCGAGCCATGGCTGCTGAACGTGGTTATAAAAGAGTTTCGGAAAAGAAAGACAGCCTTGGAGCGTGTTTCTGTTCAGGCGATTACCGACCTTTTTTGAAAAATCAACTGACTGAACCGGAAAAATTTATCTATCCGGGAAATTTTATTGATGTAGAAGGAAATGTTCTTGGTCATCACGAAGGTTTTCCGCTTTACACGGTTGGACAGAGGCGAGGGTTGATTCATCTGAACCGTAAAGTTTTTGTAAAGGAAATAAAAGCCGGCACGAATGAAGTGGTTTTAGCTCCATTGGCAGCCATGTACAAAACAGAATTTCTGATTCATAACGTGAATGTGGTGGATAAAAAACTGTTTTCCGATAAATTTGATATTTATTGCCGCATTCGTTATCGGAAACAAAATACCATTTGCAGGGTAATTTTTATGGAAAACGGAAGAGTAAAGGTAGAACTGGCTGAACCCTTAGAATCAATTGCTCCCGGACAAACTGCCGTTTTTTACAGGGATGGGAGAATTTTGGGAGGAGGATTTATAGAAAAGCGGTAAGCAGTAAGCAGTAAGCAGTAAGCGGTAAGAATCGAGTATCAAATTTTTATCTCCCAAATAGCAATAAAATGACAAATACTTCCGCCCAACACGAACAAATGAAAGATGGCGTGGGTATATGGAATTTTTTTGAAACGATACAAAATTGCACCTACTGTATAAAATAAACCACCGACAATAAGCCAGTACAACACAGACATAGAATTTGTTACGCTTAATGAATCAATCAAGGGCTTGAATGCAACTACAACCACCCAACCCATAGCCACATAACAGATAGTTTCGAGTTTGCTGCCTTTTTTCTTGTTTATAAAGCTCAGCGAAACTCCTAACACTGCAGCAGCCCATATAATTCCGAATAGAGACCAGCCCCAGGCACCATTCAGTCGCAGAACTATCAATGTGAATGGTGTGTAACTTCCTGCAATTTGGGTATAAATGGCTGCATGGTCAAACTTCCGGCGTTTCAACTTAATAGATTCAGTTTTTTCGGCATGGTAGGTACTTGAAGCTCCGTACATTAAGGTCATAAAAATCACAAAAACCACATCGCTGAATATTGCCCAACCGTTGTGAGATGGAATGGCTTTTTGAATAATCAGATTTCCTCCGAAAATTATGCTGAATCCAATTCCCAGGTAGTGCGTTAAACTGTTGTATTGTTCTTCTTTCTCGCTGTATGTCATGTAGATTTTGCGTTATAGGGTGCGTATGACCCTGTTTATTACCGAACTTTCAAAACCCCGGCTTTGGGCAAAATTGAATAGTTTGCCCTGTTTTTCATATTCAAACTCGTACTTTAAACCTTTGAGTTTAGTTTTAAGGATTGACGCCAGCATTTCTTCATATTCACCATCATCGATGCTTGCCAATGCAATACTAATCAACTCGTTGCTTAGTCCTTTTTGTTTAAGAGCATACGATATTTTGATTTTTCCCCATTTATTGAAACGAAATTTATCTTTTACGAAATGAACACAATAGCGTTTTTCGTTGATGAAATCTTCCGCAATCAGGCGGTCAATGATTTTCGATTTTTCATCACATTCAATGCACCATGCATTCAGTTTTTCTTCCACTTCAGATCTACAGTGCTCAGAAATGGAACAATAAGAAGCAGCTTTATGAAGTAATTCGTCTAAGGTGTATTCTTTTTTCATAACCTTTAAGCCTGAAATTAATTGACTAAAATAACTTACAAATGTAGGTATTTTTCTTGTTTTCAGATTGAATATAGTTGACTAAAAAATATTTTTCAAAAAAAGGTAACGAAATATTGCAAAATAAATAAAATATGTAACTTTGTCGTATGTTTGTTTACAGAATAACCATGAAACTTACAAAGAAAGAGCAAATAGAAGTAAAAGCCAAAGAGCTGTTTTGGAAGCATGGCTTTAAAAAAGTAACGATTGACGAAATTTGCAAAAAAGCAAACGTCAGCCGGAAAACATTTTACACCTTTTATGAGAATAAAAATGCATTGGTTTTGTTTATTCTGAATGAAACCATTGAAAATATGAAATCAGAAAACATGAAAGTTTTCGAGTGTGATATTTCTTTTGGTGAGAAAATGAAAATAATGCTAGACAAAAAGCTTAAATTTAGCGAAACAATTTCATTGGAATTTATAGCCGATTTATATAGCCCTGAAGCAAGTGAAGTGCATGATTATTTCCATAAATTTATGAAAGAGTCAACAGATATTTCGCGTGAATTTTTTAGATTGGCACAGGAAAAAGGAGAAATGAATCCAAATCTGGATCTGGATTTCGTTATGTGGATTATCCAAAAACTTGGTGAATTGTGTAGTACGCCAGAGTTAATAAACATGTTTCCTGATGCTGAATCAATGACCAAACAATTAGCAGAATATGCACTTTACGGTATTATGCCGATAAAATAAGACAAAAGAACCAAGACAAAAGAGCCAAGATATGCGATTAAAACTAATTATTTTTTCAGTATTCTTGATAACTGGAATTGCTTTGAAGGCTGAAAAGACAGATTCAACTCAACTTTCATTCAGCGGTCAGGTGACGGCATGGGGAATCGGGCAGTTTCAGACACCGATACCAATGCAGTTTGGCGGACGGTTTGTGCCAACTTTGCTTGGGAATTTTCAACTTACACCCAACTCAAAACTTGATTTTGAAGCTTCGCTCAATATAAATGGTTCTTTGAATTATATGGGTTTTCATAACGATACGATTTTGGGACAACTAAAACCTTATCGGGTTTGGATGCGGTATTCGGGTGATAATTGGGAAGTACGTGCCGGTTTGCAGAAGATTAATTTTGGTTCGGCCAAGATGTTTCGCCCGCTGATGTGGTTTGACGCGATGGATGTGCGTGACCCATTGCAATTAACCGACGGAGTTTATGGCGTGTTGGGTAAGTATTTCTTTCAAAACAATGCCAATTTGTGGCTTTGGGGATTGATTGGCAATAAAAACCCGAAAGGATATGAACTGTGGGGTTCTTCAGCGTGGAAACCTGAAATCGGCGGTCGTTTTGAAATGCCTGCAGGTCCGGGTGAAATAGCGGTTAGTACACATCATCGCAGTATTCAATATATAAATGGATTTTCCAGTTTATATAAACTTTATGAAACTAATGAATCGCGTATTGGACTAGATGGGAAATGGGATTTGGGAATAGGGCTTTGGTTTGAATCCAGCATTACTTTTACTGACACTCAGAATAATAATTTCCCTTTGCTTTTCAAGGTACAAGATATGTGGAATCTGGGAGCTGATTATACATTACCCATTGGCAACGGATTGGGATTGACGGTTGAGTATTTTAGATATCACGCAGGTGACAAATTTCTAATTGAAGGGAATGCTGTAAACGTGCTTGGTGCAATGTTGACTTATCCACTTTCCATGTTGGATAATTTGTCGGGAATGATATTTTACTTACCCGATCAGAATAAATGGATGAATTGCCTGAGTTGGAGTCGAACCTACGATAACTTTAATATTTATGCTATAGGGTATTGGAATCCTGACAATGTGCAGTTGGTGACCGCTCAGACACAAAGCCGGAATATGTTTGCCGGAAAAGGGATACAGCTAATGCTGAATTATAATTTTTGAGAACTTCACGCAGAGGCGCAAAGTCGCAAAAATAAAACATACAATTAAAAAAACAAATAAATAATTTGCGCCTTTGCGCGGGATATAAATAAAGTAACATGAAAACAATTGTAGAAGTAAAGAACTTATTCAAAAAATTTCCTGTCGGAACGGGTTCTTTTACCGCTCTTGATGGTGTGAATTTGCAGTTTTCCGAAGGAGAATTCACAGGATTAGTTGGTCCGAGTGGTTCAGGAAAAACAACTTTGTTGAATATAATCGGCTCGCTGGATATTCCGACCGAGGGTGAAGTAGTGGTTTTAAGCAAGTCGGTGGGAAAGTTGACACCAAAAGAAGCTGCACAACTCCGAAAGGAAAAGTTGGGTTTCATTTTTCAACATTATAATTTATTGCCGGTTTATACGGTATTTGAGAATGTTGAGTTTCCGTTGTTGTTGCTCGATATTAGTGCTGTTGAACGTAAAACACGGGTTATGGAAACACTGGCGTGGGTTGGATTGACCGATAAAGTAAAATCACGTCCGGCACAGCTTTCGGGTGGTGAATGTCAGCGTGTGGCTATTGCCCGTGCCATGGTAAAACGCCCCATGTTGATATTGGCTGACGAACCGACCGCAAACCTCGACTCAGCTAACTCGCACAACATATTACAAACGATGGTAAAATTGAATGAGGAACTGAAAACCAGTTTTATTTTTGCTACACACGACGAAAAAGTTATCGGTTATTTGAAGCGAATTATCCGTTTGCAGGATGGGAAAGTGGTTGATGATAATGAAGTCAATCCCATAAATACAGCCCCCTAAATCCCCCGAAAGGGGACTTTAAGATTGTGATATTTTGACAACTTACTAATTAAAAGATTATGAGAAAACTCAAAAATAATAATTTGTTTCACAACTCCCCCTTTGGGGGCTGGGGGGCTATATTCAAAACAGCTTTCAGAAGCTTAATAGGTAACGGTCTGAAAACCTGGCTCAATGTATTTGTACTTTCAATTTCCTTTGTACTGATTATTCTTTTGCAGGGAATTTTGAAAGGCTGGAGCAATCAGGCTGTCGACGATACTGTGAAATGGGAAATTGCCGGTGGTGAGTACTGGCAATCAAAATACGATCCGTTCGACCCGTTCACCTTCGATTCAAGCACGGTGGAAATTCCTGCTGTGTTTAAAAAAGACGTTGAAAATCGAAAAATAGAACCGATTTTGGTAACACAGGGAAGCATTTATCCTCAGGGCAGAATGCAGGGTGTGTTACTAAAAGGAATACAACCCAATCAGAAATTAATACAGATACCAACACAAAAAATGCTTATTAAAACTCCTCCTTCGGGGGCTGGGGGGTCTGAGATTCCTGTTATTTTGGGTTCATTTATGGCAAAGCAAACCAAGCTTCATCTAAATGATTTGGTAACACTTCGGTGGCGAGACAAAAACGGAACTTTCGAAGCAGCCGATATTCGGGTGGTAGGAATTTTTAAAACATCTATTCCAACTGTGGACAACGGTATTTTGTGGATTCCACTGGATAGACTTCAGAAAATGACCATGAATGCTAATTGTGCCAATTTATTGATAAAATCACCTGAATTGAAAACCGAAGCTATTTCAGGTTGGGAGTTCAAAAGTGTGGAAAAACTTACAGAATCGACCATGTTGTTAGTAAAAGCTAAATCTGTAGGCACAAGTTTTCTGTACATTATTTTCCTTTTGCTTGCCATGCTCGCCATTTTCGATACGCAAACATTGTCCATTTTTCGTCGTCAGCGTGAGATTGGAACGTTTATAGCACTGGGAATGACTAAGCGACAGGTTGTTTGGCATTTTACACTCGAAGGTACTATTAATGCAATACTTGCATTTGCAGTCGGAACAATTTGGGGAGCACCCATAATGTATTACATGGTAGTTTATGGTTATTCGTTCAATATGGATGCAAGCGAAATTGGAGTGCCCATGGCCGACACCATGTATGCAACCATAACACCCGGATTGGTTATTAATACAATGATTTTCATACTTATTGTAACGGCAATTGTGAGTTATTTACCGGCTCGTAAAATTGCCAAAATGAATCCAACGGATGCAATTCGGGGGAAAGTTCAGTAAAGCCCCCTAAATCCCCCGAAGGGGGACTTAATATGGATATGACTAAAAAATTAAATTTAAATAAATGCTAACCAAAAGTCCCCCTTCGGGGGATTTAGGGGGCTGGAGGTATAAATGATAAAATTTTTATTAAAAGGACTATTACGCGACAAAAGTCGCAGTCTGTTGCCCATTATAGTAGTGGCTTTGGGCGTTATAATTACGGTTTTTCTACAGGCATATATGGGTGGAATTTTTAGCGACAGCATCGAAACTACAGCGAAATTCTCAACCGGACATGTAAAAGTCATGACCAAAGCATACAAGGAAAATCAGTCACAAATGCCCAACGATTATGCAATTATGGGTATAAACGATGTGATTAAAAAGTTGAAAACCTGTTATCCTGATATGACCTGGACAGATCGGATTCAGTTTGGCGGATTGCTGGATGCACCGGATTCTAAAGGAATTACGAAGTCGCAGGGCAATGTTATAGGCATGGGAATTCATTTGCTTGGAAGCGATGACGAAATTAATCGCATGGATTTAAAATCCAAACTCTTTTCAGGACGTTTTCCGAAAAAGTCGGGCGAAATAATGATAACCAACGAGCTGTTCAAAAAGATGAATCTGAAACTTGGCGATCGGGTAACGCTGATTTCGAACACCATGTACGGCGATATGGCCATGTATAACTTCACGGTGTGCGGCACCATTCATTTTGGCACTCAGATTCTGGATAAAGGTATGGTGGTAGCCGACATTGACGATGCCCGACTGGCATTAAACATGGAAGATGCTGCCGGTGAAGTGTTGGGTTTCTTTAATGATTCGCCTTACAAGGATTCCAAAGCTAAAAAACTCTCCACGGCATTCAATCTGGAAAACACGAAGAAAGACGATAAGTTTTCGCTGGCAATGTCACCCATGAGTGGCATAGGTGGTATGGATTTTATGATTGCTTATTCCGAAAATGCACAGTATATCATTATCTTTATTTTCGTGTTTGCCATGTCTATTGTACTCTGGAATGCCGGACTGGTAGGCGGTTTGCGGCGATACGGAGAATTTGGATTGCGAATGGCTATTGGCGAAAGTAAACATGAAATTTATCGTTCACTGGTGGGCGAGGCTTTGTTGGTTGGGATTATAGGATCAGTGGTTGGTATTATTATTGGACTGCTTTGTGCCTGGCCGTTGCAGGTCTACGGCATTGATGCCCGAAACATGATGCGCAATTCCAACATGATGATGCCAAGCATTATTCGTGCTCAAATAACAGTCACAACTTTTTATATTGGCTTTATACCGAGTGTTTTCTCTACCGTTATCGGAGCTTCGTTGGCCGGAATAGGGGTTTATAAACGAAACACAAACACATTAATGAAAGATCTGTCGTAAAGTCTTGTTGTATTACGAATTGAACACATGTTTCAAACAAAAAATGGAATAGTGAATTTAACCTAATTAAAGAATGCTTACAATTATAGCTAAAATTATAAAATTTTCAACCTGAACTCAGGCTAATAAGAAAATATATCAGAAATTCAGGTATTCATGTCATATTTTTATAAATTATATTTTGATCAAATTCTATTTTTTTGATTAAAATATAAACCGGCACTTAATATTAAGGATTTTATGTGCGAAGAAATTAAATAATATGAAAATTGATGAGATTGACAAGAGCTTAAATTATATGTTTTCAACTGAAGATGATGAACTTTGGGGGTTTATTGTAACAACTGTTGGTCATCAGATAATTTGAATTGATATTTGGAAAGAAATGCTTAATACTGCCAAATGAAAAACAGAGGATAATGGCTTTATTGTTTTTATGAAAATACATGTCATATAATCTCTTCAAATGTTATATCTTTGTACCTGTTTGTAAATAAATACCTTACTTTATGTAAAGTTTGTGCAATGTAGGCAAAAATAAATGTTTTTCATTTATTACATAAGTCGTTTATTATCAGATATTTAAATCAATGGTTCGTTATAAAAAATGTTTTATTTAACGCAAAGATGCAAAGTCGCAAAGACGCAAAGAAAAACTGAAAGTTTTTGTCTTAGCGTTCTTTCACTTGTTATTGAATATAAGGCATTTAAAACTTAGCGGCTTTGCGTTTACTATTTGTTTTGAGTATAGCTATGTATAGTTAAATTACGCTTCTTAAATATATAGTAATCAGTACTATATTACTTTTTGTAACGAACCATTGGAAATAATAGGACATAAATTATAACCACTTTCCCTTTAGGGATTTATGAGTACTCAAATATGATTCTAAAATCCTCCGTTTTTCCTATCGGTCAAATCACCAAACCGCACGGTGTAAATGGCGAAATGTCATTTTCGTTTAGCAGCGATGTGTTTGACACTGAAGATGTGCCTTTTTTCATTTTTGAAATGGAGGGTATTTTGGTACCGTTTTTTCTGTATGAATATCGTTTCAAATCTAATTCTATAGGCTTACTTAAGTTGGATGGGATTTTATCCGATGAACAGGCCCGGGAATTCTCGGGTTTGACGATTTACATCCCGAAAACCTATTTGGATAAAGTGGAAGATGCTGAAATTGAACTGGATTATTTTGCCGGATTTAAATTGGTTGATGCAGAAAAAGGAGAACTCGGAATAATATCAGAAGTAGATCAAACTACCGATAATATACTTTTTGTTATTCCAACGGAAGATGATGAATTACTAATTCCCGTAGGAGATAAATATATAGAAGAAATTGACCACGACAAGAAAATTATTTATGTCCGCTTACCAGAAGGATTGCTCGATTTGTAATCAGATGATTTGAAGTCAGCAGATGAGTTAAATTAGCACTGAATTATTTTCGAATTACCAATAATAATAATATTAATCCGCAATCTAATAAACCATATTTTACGGATTTTTTTACATTCTCTCAATAATTCATTTTAACTCATTTCTCAACGATAAAGGAGTTATAACTTCCACCATGTCACTATGCAGTAAAATCTCCTGAAAGGTATAAGCGTTTATATTGTCCAGGATATTAACTTAAGTTATAGTTAATTCTATTCAAATTATTGTTGTTCAATTATATACAAGCATTAAAGTTCAGATTTGTGTACTACAAATTTATAGTCATTAGGATTATTTATTGATTTTCAATGAATAAAATTTGCACGAAATAAACTGATGGCCTCACACAGCGTAGGACAATTTTTAAAACCAAATTTCAATTTTAAATCATTTTGTGGAACTTCTGGATTATTACAAAATGGCTGAATTTCATTTAGAAATTCAGCCATTTCATTCTGATATTTAACTTTAAATACATCTCTCCAAGTAACGGAGTTGGTTGTATTTTAAGCCAATTATCCACCTCAATTACTAAAAACTAATTGGAATTGGAATAAAAAGCAAATAATTACGAGTGCCCACCAACCACAATTCGCATAATTTTTAGGTTAAGTGCAAAAAAACGTATCAGTTGAAGAAGTATGGAAGCTCGCCAGAATTTTGTCCAATGAGTTGGCTCTGTTGCAAATGACATGTCGCTGTAAGGTATTGTTTTATCTGTGTCTGATTTCATAAAATGTTGTTTTTGATTTGTTAGAATTTTCTATAAACTGAATTCATTCTCTTTAGGGGTGGGGTGGGGGCAATTTATTCAGGAATCACCCACCAAAATGGTAACGCTTTTGCTTTATATAGAAACATATAATGCATAAACAGTTTCATCCAATGACCTGCAAGTCCAATTTCGCCAACTGTATCATTGATATTTCGACCCCACTTTGGATATTTTTCCCAATCTGGAACAATTGGATTTACTGTCATTACCGCTGCCTGACCGTGTCGAATTCCATAACCGGCTGATACAATACAGGCTGCACCCATTTTCGACATGGAAGCTTTGTGTTTGTGGTCGGTAGTACCGGTTTTAATCTTATCAACAATGTTTTCAGCCACAATTCGTCCAATAACTCCTGATGGCATTCCGGTGCGTGGTGGTGTCGGATTTATTTGAGTTCCATTTTTACTTTTCATGGGTTTCGACATGGGATGTGGCGGTGCAAATGCAATTCCGGCAGCATAGACATTATCATACAATGGTGACTTATATATTGAAGGCCAGTCTGATGCCTTCCATTCTTCATAAGCTTTTGGGGTATAATCAGCATCGACTTTCATCATGCCATTTGGCACAAAAATATCGGAAGTAATATCTTCATCCAGTTTGTTGTAGGCTTTCATTCCTGAACCGGCAAAACTTGGAATGAGCATGGCAAAATCAAATTCTTTGGTATGATATTCACCATCAAGTGTTTCGTAGTGTACTAAACCTTCCTCCACCTTATTCACTCCAGCACCTGTAATCCAGTTAATATTATATTCTTTGAAAATTGATTCGGCAAAAATTTTAGTTGGCGTAATATAACCTCCTCGTTTTACATATGCTCCACCCATACCGAAATCGCCCAATTCATATTCGTTCGAGATCCAGGTGATTTCGGCCATATGATTTAATTTGCGCTTGTTTATTTCAAAGGCAATATTCAGTGAATATTCAAAAGCTGCTCCCTGGCATGTTGCCAACGGATGACCGGTTCCGATTAAAAGTCGTTGCTTTTCACCTTTTTCCATTTTTTCGAAACATTTCTGAAGATTCTCCCAGGCATGCGATGCATGTTGGTAAGTACATACCGAAGAACTGAATTTATCAGGGCCAAGACCTTCGGTAGCCGCAAAATTTAATTTAGGACCTGTGGCATTAATCAGATAGTCGTATTCAACGTTCTCTTCTGTATTATTCATCTCGCCGGTGACATATTTAATTGTTACGTAACCTTTGTCAGTCGATTTGTCTCCATTAGGATGAATAGAAACAGCCATGGCTTGCCGATATTTAATGCCTTCTTTTTTATACACCGGAGCAAGTTCAAACTTTACCTGTTCGGGTGTCATTAATCCCATTCCTACCCAAATATTAGAAGGAACCCACTGGTAATTGCTGTTAGGGCTAATCACTTCCACTTCATGTTTTTTCCCTAGTTTTCTTTTGGCGATTAAAGCGGCAGTGTGCCCGGAGATGCCAGCTCCCAGAATAAGAACTTTAGCCATACAAGTTGATTTTTTTACAGATACTTGATTTTAAAATTGTATTAATGCAGTTTTGAAATAATTACAGAATAGAAGTTGTACAAAGCTATACTATTTTTTTTAAATAATCATATAAAACAGTTGCTTTTTGTAATTTATGATGAAAATTATATTCTTATCTGTTGTCAGTATTCTGACAGTAAGATGGTTTGAATGGCAACCTTGCCATTGTGGGTATTATGTTTCATTACACATTCTTTAATTCGCTTACGGAACTTCCAACAAGTCATTTGGTTCAGTTCTAATTTATCCGAATAATTATAGGACGAAAATTCTTTCCCTTCCACGCAAACATTGTAGGCAATATAAAAAGCCTTATTGATGGGAAATTTGATATTATGAAACAAGGTATGAGCAGTAGCCGACTCTTCTGTTTTGCAACGGGTACAGCGTCGTGAGGATGGTGATTTTCCTTCACAATAGTTTGTGTGACCACATTTTCGGCACGCAAAACCTTTTTCCCATTTGGCATCTGCAATAAATTTCAATGCTTTCTCATTATTGTTAAATAATTCATTGGCATATTCAGGTGTAAGACCTTCCTTAAATATCATAATATCAATAGTTTTATTGTACATTTGACAATTATTTCGGGACAAAGATAATAATTATTTTAGTGATACCAAAATAATTTATTAGTGATACTATTGTAATTCAAAATAATTCATTTATCTTTGCAGCGTCATTAAGAAAACAAAATAAAATATCATTAGTTATGATTACTGAAGCAATAAATGTACGATACTCCGAATTAAGCGAAACTGCTTGTTGTTTATCGTGCGGTGGTGCTATAAATTATGCTAAACCGCAAACCGGAGAAATTTGTGTGGATTTGGGAAGCGGTCGTGGAAACGATGTAATACGGATGGCTGAAGACGTTGGTGTAACAGGTCATGCTTTCGGAATTGATATTTCTGAAGGAATGATTGCCAAAGCGAAAGCGAATATTGCCAAATTTGAGGTGGCAAATGCAACGATTCTTCATGCTGAATTAGAAAAATTACCATTTCAAAATAATAGTACAGATTTAATCGTATCCAATTGTACCATCAACCATAGTTCTGATAAACAAGCAGTTTGGAATGAAGTTTACCGCATACTTAAAGTAGGTGGACGGTTTGTCGTAAGTGATATTTATGCAGTTAAAGAAATAGACAAAAAATACAAAAATGACCCGGTAGCTGTGGCAGAATGTTGGGCTGGTGCCGAAACAAAAGATAAATACCTGCAAATACTTAAAAAAGCAGGATTTCAAACAATTACAATTTTTGAAGAATCTGCACCTTACGAGAAAGGACAGGCAATTGTTTCGAGCTTTACTATTTCGGGATACAAAACAAAACCCACTAAAATAGCCGAACCAGACCATTGCTGGAATGCTTGATAAAAAAAATAATTCATTTCTTTTTTTATTAATATTTTAAAATTTCAATTATGAAAAGCGTAGTGAAGAAAAGTTGCTGTTCGAGCAACAACGAATCGAAAGTAGCACAATGTTGTGCTAAAGTATCGATTATTGTAGCCGGTTGTCATGACTAAGCTATGAGGAATCCCCAGCCCAAGAAGGAAAATTTTCTTTCCGGTGGTTGGGGTTAATTTTAAAATTAGTAAAAATAAGTCAACTCAAATATAAAGACAAATGGCTTTATCACAGCACAATATTATTACTCCCATTGCTGATTCTGAAGATTTCTTCATTGTCAATCCATTAAGTAAATCGGCTGATATCATCTCAGCTAATGAAGTCAAAATGCTGAAAAACAAACTTGATCCAAGTGGTGAGTTTACACAAAAAGGCTATCTGACTGACGATGCAAAGGAAAAACGTGCTTTTAAACTGGCTTATCTCGATTTCACTGAGAAACGTGAAGAAGATGAAATACAGTTGTTTTTCGTACCCAATTATTCGTGCAACTTCGCCTGTTCATATTGCTATCAGGAAGGTTACAATCCGGTTCAAAAAGTTGTAAACAATGAAGTAATTGATGCATTTTTCAATTATATCAATACTGAATTTGCCGGACGAAGAAAATATATCACTGTTTTTGGTGGAGAGCCGCTTTTGCCGGGCGATCATCAACGTAATATGATTGCACATTTGTTGAGCAAAGCCAATGAAGCCAAACTGGATGTTGCTTTTGTGACAAACGGTTATACGCTGGCTTCGTATGTAGATTTGCTGAAAACAGCCAGCATTCGTGAAGTGCAGGTTACACTTGACGGAACACAGGAAGTGCATGATGGCCGTCGGTACTTGAAAGGGAAACAACCCACTTTTGATAAAATAGTGGAAGGAATTGACGCTTGCCTCGCAGCCGGAATCAACATAAACCTGCGTATGGTGATTGATAAAGAAAATATAGAAAATCTGGCCGGACTTTCGCGCTTTGCAATTGATAAAGGCTGGACTTCATCTCCGCTGTTTAAAACACAAATTGGCAGAAATTACGAACTGCATTTTTGCAACAGCACACCTGAGAAACTTTTCGACCGTGCCACGTTGTATCAGCATTTGTACGACTTGTTGAAAGTACACCCTTATATTGCAGAATTCTACAAACCTGCTTTCTCTATTGCTAAATATATTTCGGAACACGAAGAATTGCCGATGGCACTTTTCGATTCTTGTCCAGCATGTAAAACGGAATGGGCTTTCGACTTTACCGGCACCATTTATTCCTGCACTGCAACAGTTGGTAACAACGGTGATGAGCTTGGAACATTTTATCCCGAAGTTACTAAGAACGAAACAGCGATAGAAAGTTGGCAAAACCGCGATATTACAACTATTGAAGAATGTAAAACCTGCTCTGTGGCGTTGGCTTGTGGTGGCGGATGCGCTTCGGTGGCCAAGAATAAGAACGGGCATCCTAATTCACCTGATTGCCGTCCGGTAAAAGAATTATTATCGTTGGGAGCAGCATATTATCTTGCCCCCTAAATCCCCCGAAGGGGGACTTAAAGAGTGTAGCTTGTAAATGAGCTCTTTAAAATATGAAAACATGAACATATATAAAACAATAATAAAATAATTGAACTAATATTAAGTCCCTCGTTTAGAGTGATTTATGGAGGCCAATATGAAAGAAATTAATGCAGTAGATTTTGAAAAAGAAGTTTTGAACAGTGGAAAAGTCGTTATCGATTTTTATTCAACCGAATGTGCACCCTGTGAAGCTTTGGCACCTAAATTTGATGCCATGGCTGAATTGTATGGAGAAAAAATTAAATTCTTGAAGATTTTCCGTCAGGGAAACCGCGAATTGGCAACTGAATTAGGCGTGAGTTCATCACCTACCTTGTTGTTTTTTGAAAATGGAAAACAAGTTACAGATTTAATAAGCGGTGGTATCAAAAAGTCAGAAATCATGGAACGATTGGATGCCATGTTGACCTCGGAAGAAATTTCAGCTATTAAAGCAAACCAAAAGCCAATTGTTTCAGAATATGATGTGGCTATTTTAGGTGGCGGACCTGCCGGATTGACAGCCGGACTTTACCTTGGACAAGCAAAAATTAAAACGGTATTAATTGACACGGCACTTCCCGGTGGATATATGGGCATTACCCATCAGGTTTCCAATTATCCTGGATTTACGGAAGCTCAACCGGGTTTTATGTTGGCACACTACATGAGCGAGCAAACCAAACAAACGGGTATTGATTTTAAGGTGGCAGTGGATATTACTTCAGTGGATTTATTGAAAAAAGAAATTGTGATTGATGAGTTTGAAACCATTCGTGCCAAGAAAATCATTATTGCCACTGGTACAACTCCAAACACAATGAATGCTCCGGGCGAAAAAGAATATAAAGGAAAAGGTATTTCGTATTGTGCCACCTGCGATGCGAAGTATTTTGTGGATAAAGAAGTAACCGTTATTGGCGGTGGAAATTCAGCCGTTGAAGAAGCTCTGTTCATTACAAAATTTGCTAGCAAAGTAACAATGATTCATCAGTTTGATAAACTGACTGCTAACCAAACTGCTATTGAACAATTGCAAGCCAATGACAAAATAACTGTGATGTATGAACACGAACCACGAGGATTTGAGAAACGTGCTAACATAATGATTACAATCCTTGAAGACCTGAAAACCAAAGAAGTAAAAGAATTGGAGTCGGATGGTGTTTTCGTATTTATCGGGTTTAAATCCAATGTATCGGTGTTGGGCGAAACGCTTCCTGACATGAATAATTGGGGATATATTCTTACCGACGAAGACATGAAAACAAGTATTCCGGATGTATTTGCCATTGGCGATATTATCAGTAAAAAATACCGCCAGATTACCACTGCTGTGGCAGATGGAACAATTGCTGCGATAACTATTTCGAAAGAATTATAAAAACCCCAACTTTCCCAAAGGTTAAAACTTTGGAAAAGTTGAATATAAATTGAAAACAATTTAAAAATTAAACATTATGAAAACAAACATGGGAATTATTGACAGAGCAATCCGCATTGTGATAGCTTTGATTTTTGTAGGATTGTATTTTACAAATGTAGTTACTGGAACGTTAGCCATCGTACTACTTGTTTTAGCCGGGGTATTTACCTTGACATCATTAGTTGGTTTTTGTCCGTTGTATTGGCCTCTTGGTATCAGTACATGGGGTAAGAAGAAATAATTCATCATTAATAAGAAGATTATGAGACTGAAAATTTTATTGCCAGTATTCATTTTGATGTTGGCTTAAATCTCTGTTGTGTTGACTCAAATGACGCAGCTCAGTTCGCTTGAAATTTGAAATATTGAAAAAGAAATAAACAACTAACTTTTCCAAAGTTTTAAACTTTGGAAAAGTTACAAAACAACCAAATGGAAAATCAAAAAGAGCTTTATTCCGAAAGCGATTTAAAACTTATGCGCGCCGCTGAGGATTCTCTGCTAATGGGGAAAAACAGGGTGGAAGAGTTGAAGTTATTTGCACAAAACTCTGGAATTAAACGAATTGGTATTGCACATTGTGTTGGGATGACTCGCGAAGCAGCGAATTTAAAAGAACGTCTTTCTGATCAGTTTGAAGTTTATACTGTGGATTGTAAATATGCCAAAATTAAAGGCTCTGATCTTCTGAACGATGAAACGGTGAAAGGTACCTCCTGCAATCCTGCCGGCCAGGCTGATTATCTGGCTCAGAACGAAACAGAACTGAATATCTCATTCGGACTTTGCGTTGGTCATGATATACTGTTCAATGTGAAATCGAAAGCTCCTACCACAACGTTGGTGGTGAAAGATCGTGAACATAAACATAATCCGTACAAAGAATTCATAATTGGTAATTAATAATTAACAATTCGATGCAAACAACTTTATTCATTATTGGTAGTATTATATTGGGATTTTTAATATTGAATGTCTATGCCCGAATCAAAATGAAGAGTCTTCCAAAAGTGGCAGATCATGCTAATATTTTGACTTTGACAGATACGAACTTTCAGCAGCAAACAAAAAACAAGGTGGTGTTGGTTGATTTTTGGGCTGAATGGTGCGCACCCTGTAAAATGATGACGCCTGTGCTGAACGAAGTTGCTGACGAACTGACTGGAAACTCTCATGTTGGCAAGATGAATATTGAAGAATATCAATCCATGGCACAAAAGTTTAATGTGCGGAGTATTCCTACGCTTATTCTGTTCATAAACGGTAAAGAAGTGAAGCGTTTCGTAGGAATTAAACAGAAGGATTTTTTATTGAAAGAAATCAAATCAATCACCATATAAATGAAAATAAAAATGAAAAAACTAATTTTTGCCAGCTTGATGCTGGTTGTATTATTCACGGCTTGTACTGGAAAAAAACAAGAGAGTAAAACTGACGAAAAACAACAAACCGAAAAGTCTGCGGCTCCAATTCATCTTACTAAAGCTGAATTTATTTCCAAAGTTGCCAATTTCCAGACAAATCCAACGGAATGGAAATACCTTGGCGATAAACCCTGTATTATCGATTTTTACGCAACCTGGTGTGGACCGTGTAAATCGATTGCACCGATTTTGGAAGACTTAGCCATAGAATATGACGGTCAGATTTATGTTTACAAAGTTGATGTTGATGCTCAACCGGAAATAGCTGCAGCGTATGGCATTCAAAGCATCCCAACGCTGTTTTTTTGTCCGATGAATGGAACTCCACAGATGTCGCAAGGGGCTATGCCAAAAGAAGAATTCAAGAAAATGATAACCGAAGTTTTGTTGAAAAAATAAATTTTGAAAATTATATTAATGTTATAAACCAAAAAGTAATGAAAACAATATTTTTAACCAAGGCTGATTTTTTATCAAAAGTAGCCAATTATGAAGCAAATCCAACAGAATGGAAGTATCTGGGAGATAAACCTTGTATTATTGACTTTTATGCTGCATGGTGTGGACCTTGTAAAACCATTGCGCCAATTTTGGATGAGTTGGCCATAGAATATGATGGACAGATTTACATTTACAAAGTAGATACCGAAGCTGAACAAGAATTAGCCGGTGCATTTGGAATCCGCAGTATCCCGTCCATCCTTTTTTGCCCAATAAAAGGTGCACCGCAAATGGCAATGGGTGCTATGCCAAAAAATTCGTTCAAGAATGCAATAGCTGATGTGTTATTGAACAATTAAGAATGGATAAGCACGCACCGGTAACTATTGAACTGTTTTATACACTCACTTGCCCGAATTGTAAAATTTTGCAACGAATGCTTGATGAAGTATTGCTCGAATTTGGCGATAAGTTTGTGTTGAAAAAAACGATGGCAAATGGACCTTTAGGTTTGATAAAGACAATGAGGTTGGGTATCCATGCTGTACCTACACTTCTGATAAATAACGAAATAGCATATAAACAAGTTCCAACCAAACAGGAATTAGTGAATAAACTCAATAAATACTAACATGGAAGAAAAGAAAAAATTACGTTGCCCACTGGGAGTACCCGGAGGAATTTTAGCCACATTAATCGGGTTGATAGGAATTATTTTAAATAGTATAAACTTCAATTTATCGGGTTTGCTTGTCTCTATAGCCTTGTTTTTAATGGGAGCGCCTCTTGCCCGGGCTATGATGATGATACACTCTGCCAATGACAGATTGGATGAGCTGGAACGGAAAATGGAAGAAAAGAAATAAACCGATGCAAGAATCTGCAATTGTAAATAAATATCACTGGTATGATGGTGGGTTCTATGATCGCTTTATAGCACCGAATCAACGTGACCATTTCAAGCAAATTATTGAATTAATTGAACCGGAATCGAACATTATTGATGTTGGGTGTGGTACCGGCTTTTTTAGTGTTTCAGTTGCGGATAAATGTGGGTCTATTTTAGGAATTGACTTGTCGAAACGAAATATTGACAAGGCAAACAAAAATCTTGAAAAGAAACCCAACGCGAAATTATCGTTCAGGAATGCTTATCTGCATGATATTGTTTCTCAGAATAAAAATCACTTTGATTATGGAGTTTTGACTTATGTAATTCATGAAGTAACTGAAGAAGACCGCATTCAGCTTTTGAATGAAATTGCTCAGGTGGCTGATAAAATAATTATTGGCGATTACCTGATTCCTTGTCCGAACGACTTTGCAGGGAAAATAGTAAAAACAGTGGAATTTATAGCCGGAACGGAACATTACCGGAATTTCAGAACTTATGAAGCAAACGGTGGAATTCAATATCTGGCTGAAAAGGCAGGATTATCAATTCTGAAAGAGATTAAAAATCACACCAATCATATAGCAGTATTGTCAAAAAACCACGTTTAATCAGATGAAGAAAGCAACCAAATTTATTGTCTCCAAACGCATTATCATTCTTGCCGTTTTAGGCGCATCTACCTATTTTGCTAAGATTCATTTCAATATATCCATTTGGTATATTGTTCTATTTGGAATTGGAACAGGAGTTATCTTTGGAAAAGTTTTTTGTCGCTGGATGTGCCCGATTGGTTTTGTGATGGAATTGATGATGGGGGGAAGTACGCAATTTGCCAGTATGTATCAATATCACAAAATGGGTTGCCCAATAGCATGGGTGTCCGGTTTTCTGAATAAATGGTCGTTATTCAAAATCAAAGTCAATACCGAATCTTGTACCAAGTGTGGAAAATGTGACAAAGAATGTTACATTTCCACGCTTGAACCTGCCAAATTCAGTTTGTATAAACCTGGCAAAGAAAAATCGGGTAACAGTTATTCCTGTTCAAAATGTCTGAAATGTGTGGCTGCTTGCCCCAATGGAAGTTTGACTTATAAGGTTTGATTTGAGTTCACTCCAATTTTTCTAAATAAAAAGAGCAACAGAAATTAAAATAATGATCTGTTGCTCTTCTTGTTAGTTTGAGGTCGTTATGTGATATTTAAATTGCAATAAACTTTTCACTACTTGTCTGGCAGAAAGAACAGTTTTTATCCATGCTTGCTTTTTCATAAGTATTGCCACAAACCGGACAAACAACGTATTCGAAAGCTAATGTATTTTGTTTATGCAGTTTCAATGCTTCCAATGCTTTTTTGTAGAATTCAGCATGTTTCTTTTCGGTGTCTATTGCCCAGGTGAATGATTTCACGGCCTTTTCAACTTTCTCAGTAGTAGCGGAAGCAATAAAATCAGGATACATGGTTGATACTTCATAGGTTTCGCCATCAATAGCAGCTTGTAGGTTTTCGCCAGTTGTTTTCACTTCAAATTCAGGTTTGAATTCATCCATTTTCACGCCAAGAGCTTCCAATACTTTTGTGTGATTGGCAGCATGAATTGATTCTGATTTTGAAGCGGCATCAAATAATTTGGCAATGGTGTCTAATTTTTCTTCTCTCGCTTTATCAGCAAATGCTTTGTATTTAGCACTCGCTGTCGTTTCACCTTTAATACCTGCTTTCAGATTTTCAATGGTTTTTACAGGTTTTGGCTGGCAGCCCACAAAAGCTAAAATAACTAATGACATAATAAACAATAAACTTTTTTTCATAACATTTTATTTTTAAATGATTAATTCTACTTTACTAAAATAGAATTTGGTCAATTTTAAACCACAATAGACACAATAGAAAACAAAGTAAAAAACAAATTTTAGAACACAATAGATAAATACCTGAAGGTATTTTAAGTGATATTTCTCACTTTTATTGCCAAAAGTATGAAACTATTGTGTCTATTGTGGTTTAATCTTTAATTTGGTAAAGTAGAATTAATAGTGATCTTATAAAGGCATCATATAATTGTAAACCAAGATACCGCCCAAAAAGCCGGTGGCACTTACTGCAATAGCTGCAAGGGCGTAAAAAGCAAAAGAGAACCATTTGAGATTGTTGCTTTCAGGTTTTCGCAGTTGAAGAATCCGAAATACAGAGGTAATTAGCAATAAACCCAGTGTGACGAATGCACTTAGTTCGTGTTTATCCATCACTACTCCGGCTGCCCCTGACATATCAGTAGTGAAAACGACACCTGTAAATACTGCTGCCATGGCTGTCAACGTACCTGTGATCAGAAGATAGAAACTCATTTTTGAAAAACAGAGTTCTTTTTTTACAAACACGGATGCTAAATCAGCTAAAAAACCAATAGCGACTAATGCAATAGGAAAATGCACCAGCATGGGATGAAAATGGCTTGTTTCAAACATAACTTTAGTTTTAAATTACTTGCAAATGTATATACAATTTTTAAAACATAATATAAAATTACGTTATTTTGTTCAATTATTTTTGAAATGTGTATTTTAATAAATTAGTCCTTGCAGAAATACAGCATAGTTTCATTCTATTTCCCGTAATCAATTGATTTCAAGTAATTATTCAACTGGATTATGTCAATATTTATATCTGGCATAGGAAATTTCAAAAATATGTGTCTAACTTTACAGTATCGAATATAAAACAGCATGTCGGAGCAAGAAATTATTCAAGCCATAGTAATCGGAGACCATTCAAAATTTGAATGGTTGGTCCAAAAATATCAGACTATGGTGTTTCGAACAGCTATGGGTTTTGTTCATACTAAAGAAGATGCAGAAGATTTGACACAAGATGTTTTTATTAGTGCATTTCAATCACTAGCTAGTTTTCAGGGGAATTCGGAATTTTCGACATGGCTTTATCGGATAACGGTAAACACCGCTATTAATCAGTTGAACCGCAATAAACACAGAGCATTTTTACAAATAACCGGTGATTTACTTCAAAATCTTTTCAACAGAGAAAGTGGTAATAGAAATCCGCATCAGGAAATGGAGCAAACAGAACAAGATGCTGCAATCCGTAAAGCTATCGATTCACTTCCCGATAAACAGCGCACCGTCTTTGTTTTGAGCAAATACGATGACTTGCCGCAAAAAGAAATAGCCGCTATTATGCAATGCAGCGAAGGTTCGGTAGAGCAGCTTTTGCAACGAGCTAAATCAAATCTTCAAAAAAATTTATCAACCCTAGTAGGAAAATAATAGAACTATTGTCTAACAACATATAAGAGCTACAGAAATGAAAACAGATGAATACATCAATGAATTTATTAACAGGGAAAAACAAATAGAACCGAATCCCTATTTAGCAACCCGCGTTATGGCTAAAATAGAAACTACAAAGCAAAAAAAACTTGGAGTATTCCAATATATAGCGGTTGCAGCAAGTATTTCGCTGGTTATAACAATGGGAGTTGTGATTGGAAATAGTTATACTCCTGCTCACGATAATTACGCAAGACTTAATATTAATGACAGTGAAATTGAAAACTTCGCACTTTATAATTCTGACGGCAATGAATAAGACAAAACTTTTAATCATGGCTGTGGTATTATTGGTGGTATTAAATCTGACTACCATTGCCACCATTCTTTATCATAATTATAAAGAAAGTGCTGAACAAGAAGTAATTGTATTGGGAAATGAAAGCAACAACAATTTGAATGGTCGGTTCTTTCGCCAAACAATTGGTTTTGACAATTCACAAATGATGACTTTTCGGGAAGCAAACCGAGAATTCCAACCGAAAGCAAACGGAATTATTTTTCAAATAGATTCACTGAAAAACGAAATGTTCAGCGAGCTGAAGAAAGCCAAATCTGACACAGTCAAACTCAACAATTTATCCCTGAATACCGGTGCTTTACATGCCCAACTAAAAAAGGAAACCAATCGGTTCTACCTGAAAATAAAAACGGTTTGCACAGCTCAGCAACTAAAGCAATTGCAAACCACTTTTACTCCATTATTTTGCAACACGGCTTGCAATGATAAAGGATTGTGTGGACCAGGAATTGGGCAAGGTCATAGACATGGATTTCGAAATCAACAAATAAATAAGTAGAACAATTTAAAATCAGAAAAAATGAAAGCAAAAGTAATTTTAACAGCATTGGCAGTCGTTACCACTTTAGGAATTGTAACAGCTCAAACGATTAAAACTCAGACTTCAAAATCTGAATCAAAAAAAGCGTGTTATGTAGATGCCAATAATAACAATGTGTGTGATAAGTCTGAAAACAAAACTTGCAATGGCCAAGGTAAAGGGTTGAGGGATGGTAGTGGAAGAGGAAATAGTAATGGAAATGGACAATGCTTACGTGACGGAAGTGGAAGTAGTAATGGCCAAGGAAGAGGAAATGGAAATTGTAAAGGCAACGGGCCAAATTTTATAGATGCCAATAATAATGGCGTATGTGATAAAAATGAAGTAAAGAAATAATTTAATTTTTAAAATCATGAAAACTAAATATTTAATTCCAGCATTTCTTTTATGTGCTTTTCAGTTAACGTCATGTACACAAAGTGACGCCAATTCATTGGCAAATGATGCAATGGAAGTAAATATTGAGGAATTAGCAGCTATTACAGCATTTACAACCGATACGAATAGTCTATCACAACCAGAAATGGATGGATTGCTGTTGATGCGAGAAGAAGAAAAAATGGCGCAGGATGTGTACGACAGTTTCTACTCGACTTATAGAGTCATCAATTTTGATAGAATTTCCAATAGTGAAGCGCGTCACACAGCAGCTATATTGGCACTTATCAATCACTTTGGGTTGACCGATCCTGCACTCACAGTTCCCGGAAAGTTCACTAGTACTGCCATACAAGGTTTATATGACAAATTAGTTTCCATGGGTACAAGTGCCAATACTGCTTTGAGTACGGGTGCATTTATCGAAGAATATGATATTGCCGACCTGAAGAAGCTATTGGCAGAAACTACAAATACCGACATAATTGCAGTGTACAGCAATCTGTTGAAAGGTTCAGAGAATCACCTACGTGCTTTTGTGAGAACCCTTAAAATAAGAGGTATTGTTTATGTACCACAAATACTTTCCAGTTCTGATTTTGCTGCAATAATTGCTTCCACAAACTCTAAAGGATTTGGTAAAGGGAGAGGTGGAAATTGCAGAAATTAATTGATGAATTGACGGTCAACAACAATTAAATATACATAAAAAACGGAGTTGATTCATGTCGATTCCGTTTTTCATAGTATCATTCTAATTGTTTCTAAACAGAGCAAATGGTTCATTCAATTATACCGATGTCGTATTTTTCAATCTTTTTGAAATCCTTCTGAAATCCAAAAGCTGTCAGTATCAGACTATTGTGTTTATATTCTACGATGATGTAGAAATAGAGCGGTTTTTCTGACCAATCAATTAGATTTGTAAAACGCTGTTTTTTGTTTGCGTATAACGATTGTGCCATTCCTCCGCCACCTCCAGTCACAAAAAAATGTTTTTTATCTTTTGCAAAATATTCCATGTTATGCGAATGACCCGAAAGAAATAGTTTTGTTTTTTGTGAAGCAAAAAATCGTGGTAAAAAACAATTCTGAACGGTGCGGGATGGACTGACTACCTTGCTGTTGGTAAAAGGAGAGTGGTGTGTACAAATCAGAACGGCTTTAATTGAAGGGTCGCTATCCAAGGAGTCCAGAACTGAAAGGTACCATTTTTGCTGGAGATTTGCCTCCTTTGTCGAAAGTCGATCAAAATTGGAATTGAGCATCACTACTCCTATGTATCCGGTTCGAATACAATACCCGTTTAAAGCATCAGAAGGAAAACGCTTTCTGTAATTGTCAATTGCTTTTTTTGAGTTGAAAAAATATTCATGATTTCCTAACAAGGCATGAACCGCAACATTTTGGAGTCTGAGTTTTTGGATTGCTTCATCAATCGGTTTCCACAGATGGTTTTGTGAGCCGGCTCCGGTTATATCTCCTAAAATAAACAGATTAGCAGGTAATTGTTTCCCGATATCGTCGAATAGCCTGCTGGTAGCGTCGCTATTTCGGTAGGTTTTTCCAACAATCTTTTCAACGAATAAAGGTGATTGGCAGTCACTGATAAAGAAGAGTCGACTTGTATTTTCTGTTTGTCCAATTGCCTGATTCACAAAGATAATCAAAAAGAAAATCAGTGTGATGGTTTTGAAATAGTTTAGCAAGTTAACAGAAAGGCTTATATTTAAAAATACAAATCGGCCCCAGATCTGAATCTCTTTGCTGGTGTATGATTTATCAAAGTCCATAGGATAGAATTCTCTATTGCTACGCATTAGAATTTAGCATGTAAAAATAGTGATTTTTTTCATATTGCGGAATTTGGTTTAAATTTAAAATTGGACAAAGAATGTATAATACAAGCTGAGTAGTAACGTAAAACTTATGCAGACATAAATCAGTTATGAATTTTGTAAATATGACCAGATAGCTATTTTTTTATTTATACCTTTGTAATGAATTTTCAATTTTTATTCCACGAAAAATAAGATTGTAAATTGATTACAATTTGTGATTTGCAGAATTCCAAGAACAAGTTTCAAAACAATGAAAATTAAAATCACACTTTTTCTACTTTTAATTGTTCAACAATTTATTGTTTCCCAGGATATTGTGAAATCTAGTCCATTTATTTTTTACCCTGGCGCATATCAAAAGCGGGAGTACAAAATAAGTACAGGTATAAGCATGACCCGATTGCCAAATCAAATAGTGGAAGAAGAAATTAATACATTACCAATGATAAATGCTGATTTCAGATTGGGGCTTCCATTGAAAATTGAGCTTCATTCTCAACTAAATACAAATTATATTTCAAATATGTTTTCGTTTGGACTCCAAAAAAATATTATTGATGGCAAAATAGGATTGGCTGTGGGTGCTAACGCTTCTTTATGGTACGGTCAGCTACATCAAGAAGTAATAAGATTAGATGCATTTGGAGGTATTTTAAATCCATATATTATTGGAGGTATCCGATTTAATGACGTTTATTTGTCTTTGAAAGTTGAAAATCAATACGGTATCATGAAAACTTTCTCGGAAGGTGTTTCACTGGGCAAAAGTTCACAGCCCAATTCTGCTTATTCATTTCTTTTCACAATTGAGCAACCATTGTGGAATAATCATTGGGTAGCATTGGGATTTAAACTCAATTATGCAAAGTTTAATTATCAATCGTGGCTTACCTATAGTGCTATCAACCAATTTCTTTTGTATCCTGAATATTCTTTTAAATATATCTTTTAAAACGTAGATGATTAAAATCAAGTTGTTTGGAATAATAGCAATACTATTTTTGTTGACCTCATGTTATACCGAATTTCAAGGGCTGGAAATTCCACTTAACGGAACATTGGGTTTATTGGAAGGTACTACTCCATTAACCGATTCGATGACTATGAAAATTCAAGGAATTTATACACTGAATTCTACTTCATTTGGAAATAAAGTCGTTATTAAGGTCAATGGCCAAAATTTATCTGTTTTTGCACAAAAAAACGAATCGTATTTTGTACTTCGTTCTGGGTATAAAGATTCTACAATTATAATGGAAGGTTATTGGCGGTTTGCTGCAGATTCTGAAACAGGACTAATTTCAATGCTTATCACACCCGAAAATGGAGCAAAAGAAATTTTAAGAGGAATTCAACCAAGCAATATTGTTATTCATGCCAGTTCAGGAGTAGGAAATGCGTTTCCGTCAAATCAATTTGATGTAAGCTATTCAAAACCAATCGTCAAATCATCAGATAAATTTTGGATTATCGCTCACAGAGGGGGAGGTAGAAACACGGATATGTTGCCTGCTTCTGAAAATTCGCTCGGAATTATTAAGTATGCAGAAAAATATGGAGCCAATGCCATCGAAATAGATGTAAGACTTACCAAAGATAGCGTTCCGGTTCTTTTTCATGATGAAATTATAAGCAAACGACTTATAAAAGAGGACTATTTTATTGGTTCAATTTCTGATTATAGCTTTAAGCAGTTGCGTTCATTTTGCACATTAACGGACGGTGAGAAAATTCCTACACTGGATGAAGCATTACAAACTGTGGTAGATAGTACCAATTTGAAATTAGTATGGCTCGACACCAAAGCATTGGGAATGACAAAACAGCTTTTAAGTTTACAAAAAAAATACCAGGATTTGGCAACAAAAAAAGGAAAAAAGCTCGAAATCTTAATAGGAATACCAGATGGAGGTGTTTTCAACGAGATAATCAACACATCAAATCCACAGAATTACCCAACCATCTGTGAACTTGACGAAAGCTATTTCACACAATCGAAATCACTTGTGTGGGCACCTCGCTGGTCACTAGGGTTAATTGACGATAGAGTATCGGCAATGCACAATAACGGGTACAGATGTTTTGTGTGGACGATTGACTCACCTGAAATAGTGAAGGCATTTATCAAAAAAGGAAATTTCGATGGTATAGTTACTAATTATCCAACAAATGTTGCTTATGAATATTACACTTCCGAATAAATGGTTTTTGCTTTCATTTTTTTTTCTTAGTTTTTTTCTGTTCGTCAATGCACAGGAAAAGCTAAGTTCTGAAAAACAGTTTGCTTTATCTGCGACAATTGGCAATGGATTGATGTATAACATTCAAAACCAAAAACCAGTTTTGGATAATATTTTTTATTCACCTACTCTTCGCCTTTTATTGGAATTAAATCACCATTTAAATATAGGACTCGAAACAGGTTACTTAACGATATCAAAATTGGATTCAACGATAGTTTCTACTCCTTATGGCGATACTACATTCAAAGCTCGGTTAAATGCAATTCCATTGTTATTGGTATTTAATATGAAAGTTTCTAAAATTGATTTATACTATGGATTGGGAATAAGTTATCTTACTACGCATCTCGAAGCCTTTGATGAAAAAGTGAAAGTTGGGAATTGGTACTATTGCACTAATATTGCAATTGCTTATAAATATCCGATAACAAAAAATATTGGAATTGGAATTGAAGCTAAAAGTTATTTCTTTCCTAAACTTCAGACGGTTACGAGTGGTCTATCCATTAATTTGAACTATCAATTTTTACGTTGGTAGTGAAATTTCTGCATTGTATTATATTAAATACACTAAAAAACATACTATATTCTGCTATTATATTGATTATAAACTCATTAATATACTCATTAGTTGAGCTTTGGTATGAACACCGGCTTGTTTGTGTTTTATTTCGCCATTTTTGAAAATCATCAAAGTAGGTACACTTTGGATTTGATAGCGGCCTGCAATAATCGGGTTTTGATCCACATCAATTTTTATAACTTTCACTCGTTCGCCAAGTTCTTCGGCTAACTGTTTCAAAATAGGAGATTGTGTTTTGCACGGTCCGCACCATAGTGCGTGAAAATCAACAATAACCGGACGATTTTCATTAATAATTGAATCAAAATTTCCTTTCATTTTTTTCTATTTTACGTTAGAAAATAATATTTCCTTCCCAACAATTTCAGCAGCTTTAGCTACACATTGTAAACATGGTCGGGTCATATAATAGGCCTCATTTCGCTCAGCCGATTCAGGATTTTGCGGTTCGTGTTTAAGCTTTAGTAAGTCGGCACAGATATACGACCCCATTTCAACTTTGAATTCTTTAGCAACACGCTGTACGGCTTTATAATTGGTGTTTTTAGCTGCATTATCTTTGGTATTGGTAAAAGGGTAGTGCAGTCCCAATACTAAAAACATACCAGAAACTGCTCCACACACTTCACGCAACCGTCCCATATCACCACCAAAGGAAGTCGACAGTTTAGCAGCGGTTACTATGTCAATTCCATACATCTCGGAATAAGCCATAAACACTGCTTGAGAGCAGTTGTAACCTTTCTCAAAAAAAGTGGTGGCCGATGAGACTCTGATTTCCAATTCGGACATATCATAAATATAAAAAGTAAATAAATACCAAACTGATAATAGCTATAAAAAACCAAAGTATAACACCCAACACAAGCGGTTTAACCCCAACTGATTTGATGGTTGATCTTGATAAACCTGCTCCGATAAAGAAAAGAGTAAGTGTAAGACTCTGTCGGGAAACGGATACTATTTCATGTATAATAGTTTTTGAAATATTCAAGTAGGTATTCAGAACCATGGCAAGTACAAAAAACAGGATAAACCACGGTATCGTAATTTTATCTCCTTTCGATTTAAAATAAAACGAAGTGAAGATGGATAGTGGAATAATCCATAAAGCCCGAGTGAGTTTTACAGTTGTAGCTACTTTCAGAGCTTCTTCACCAAAAGTTGCACCTGCACCCACCACCGAACTAGTATCGTGAATGGCAATGGCCGCCCATAGCCCAAATTGATGTTGCGAAAGATGCAACCAATTCCCCAACACCGGAAAAAGAAACAAGCCAACTGCATTTAACACAAAAATAGTAGCAAGCGAAACCGACATTTCACTTTCATTGGCTTTGGCAATAGGACCAACCGCAGCTATGGCACTTCCACCGCAAATTGCAGTGCCCGAAGCAATTAAATACGAAGGAACTTTTCCGATGTTGAGCCATTTTCCAATCAAAATACCGATAACTATAACACTCACCACCGAAAATAGCGTGAAAAACATGCCATCCGAACCGGCCTTCACCGAATCGAGTAAGTTCATGCCAAAACCCAATCCTACCACTGAAATTTGAAGTAAGTATTTTGATGCCTTTTTATTGAATTTCGGAAATGGAGAGCCGAGAGTCAATGCAAATATCAATCCCAGAAACAAGGCAAGGGGTGCTGTAACATAGGGTGTCAGGCACAGAAATGCAAGAATCAGATAGATAATCCCATTTAGTTGTTTTGTTGTAACAGGATAGGACATAAGTCTTTGTTTTTTTAATTATGACTACAAACATGTCCCTCTTCATGCCCGTGTGAAGCACAATTGGAGCCGCCATCCTGAATTTTACCGGCCAGATAATCTTCAACCAATTGGTGTACATCGCCTTTACAGTTGCGGATAACCTGAATATCTTGCGAAGCCAGTTTGTTGACTGCTCCATCACCAATTCCACCGGCAAGCATAATTTTTACATCCAGTTCAGCCAATTCGTAAGCAATGTTAGACTTACACCCGCAACCTTGTGGTGATTTAAGAATGGTTTCTGACAGAATTTCATTCTTGTCTGAAATTAGGAAAATGGTATAAAACTCACAATGTCCAAAATGATTGTCAATCTGGTTGTCTTGTTTTGTGGGTACTGCTATTTTCATATTGATTTTGAGTTTTAAAATTAGTTTTTATGAATAAAAAAAGTAAAGCCGGTATGAAAAAATTTCAATCTGTTAAACAACTTCTGTTTCAACAAACTGAACACATTATTCCCTGTACAATGCCCGGTATAAATCATTGTGTCAGGATAATCTATTGCTAAACTCTCAGCAATTTCATTTATTTCTTCTTCAGTTTCATATTGTCCCGGGTATCCATCCAATAAATGAAAACCACCAATAAGGGTTGAAATACTTTTTCCTGTAACAATTTGAACGGAATTTAAAATATTTAAGATACCGTGGTGAGCGCAGCCGGTATAAACCAATAAATCATCAGCACCAAAACAAACTACTATTTCATGATTAAAATTATCGGGTTTCAGTCCATTGCTATCTTCAGTCATTAAGGTACTGTTGGCTTTTGGTGAAGGGTAAATTGCATCCTGACATGGAAAGGCAAAAATCTCATTTTCAAATTCGGTGAGTTTATCGATAAACACAAAACGATCCCGATAATTGCTAATGTCTATTTTGGAGCTGATCTCGCGTATTCCTTTTCTGACTGAAAAGAAGCGTTGTGAAAGTGCGTTCCCGGATAGAATTATCTTTGCTTTGCTGTTTATCGCCAGAAAAGCCTGCAAACCACCGATATGGTCGGAATGCCCGTGCGAAATAAACACATAATCAACATCAGCCAGATCGATAACCATTTGTTCAGCATTGTGTATAAACATGTCGGAAGCACCGGTGTCGAGTAAACACTTGTACTTCTTTGTTTCCAGGTAAATGCATAATCCGTGTTCAAATTCCAGCGATTCCTGCAATTGACGGTTATCCGACAAAACGACTATTTTCATTTGTTGATTTTGTTACAACCGTTTGGCAATAAGCATAAATTGTTCGTAATTACTCGTTTTTTCGTCTGTGATTCGGGTTATCGTATTGTATATTTTTACTGATTTTACTTCAAAACCCGCCTTGACAAATTGTTTGGATAAAACATCCGTATCAAACCCACAATAAGGTATCGGTTCAAAACCATGAAATGAGCCATCTTCAGTAACCAAATCGCCCACAACCACCCATGCACCTGGTTTTGTTATTGTAGCCAGATGTTCTACCGTTTTTTCCACATCGTTGAGATGATGAAATGCCATGGCCGAGAATACAAAATCAATGTCTTGTTGCTTGTAATCAAACACTTCGCCATGCAGTATTTCTACTTTACTGCTTTCATTCAATTTTTCTTTTAATACTCCCAGCATAGCTTCAGAGGTGTCTACCATAACTACTTTAGCAACTAATGACTCCACATTGAGACCTACTAAACCTGTACCGACTCCAATTTCCATCGCTTTCCAACTGTGCAATGGATTGACATTGAACAGCATTTCACTCAGGAATTTCTGAGTCATTTTAATCTTATCGGGACTATCCCATTGGGCTGCTTTTGCACTAAAATTATCATTCATATTATTATTTGTTTTTATAACCACTATTCTTTGTTTATTGGCGTTAGTTCATCATTGCAAAATGATTTACAGTCCTTACAACGCACATGATTTTCCAATCCGCCAATTAGTTTAAAACAGCGTTTACATCTGAACCATTGTTTCTCAAATTGTACATTTCCACCCTCAATGACAATCATTTTTCCTTCTACCAGAGCTTGAGCAATCGTTTTACGTGCTTTTTCGTAAATGCGGGTCAGGGTGGGACGTGATACATTCATCTGTTCCGCTGCCTGATCCTGATTCATACCCTCAAAATCGAGCAAACGAATACTTTCATATTCATCGTATTGCAATGAAACAGAACTTATTATGTGGCGGGGAATTCCATAGGGCTTAAAACCCTGCATAAGTGGAGGATTACAAATTTTACGGTCTTGCTTCGGACGTGGCATGTTGATTTTAATGATATATTGGCGTACAAAGATACGAATAATTATGAACTTATGTTCATTACATGTCGTAAAATATCATTCCCAATAGCACTAAAAAAACAGACCAATTCGCTGAATTGATCTGTTTTTATGCTTCGTTAAAATATGTAAGTAGCACAGAATATGAGCCAGTGATAATTTTTGTGTTAGGAGTCATCTCATCTTCCCGAACTTTCAATCATTTCTTTTATTTTATCATTAAATCTATCTTCAGAGAGCAACTGTTCAAGCGTAATGTGCATTCTGTAACACCAAAAATTACGCGGGTTGCTTGGCACATTGATACGTTCGGCAAATGGATGCTCGTGTCGTAAACCTGCATCTATGGCAATATAATCCTGCCACGGCAGAATAATCAACATAGCTTTTGAGTCAAGATGCTGCTGAATAATTCGTTCCACAATCCAGGTCTGACATTCAACCGGTGCAGGTCCCTGCATTCCTAGAACCTGATTGTAAAATCGTTGCGAAATAGCATGATCTTCTTCCCACCATGCCCGCAAAGGATTCATATCATGAGTGCCTGTTGTGCAAACCGAGCGATAAGGTGCATCAGCGGGCATAGCAAATTCGGTGTTCAATTTTTTTGGCATTCGCTGAATTTCCAGACTGATAATTTCCAGTGCATCCATTACATCGGGGACTGAATCAGGTACCATTCCTAAATCTTCGCCACAAACCAGCATATTGGTCGACGAAATCAGTGCAGGAAGTTTTTTCAACGCCTGTTGTTTCCAAAATTCTGTATGACGGTGATAGTAATAATCTATGTAGATGCGGTCGAGCAGCCGGCGTGTTTCATCAGGAAGATCCCTGAATGTTGCTGAACTCTGCATGGAAATGCGTGGGTGAAATTTGTGTGACTCGCGCGAATCGCGTACAAAAAGCACTTCACAATGCAGCATGTATAATCCATCACGAATCAACACTTCTTTGTTTCCAAAATTATAGCCTAACGATGCAAAATGTGCTTCAATTTTCTTCTGCGTGTTGAACTCCGGTTTGAACTTATAATTCTGCCAACCATCCTGTAACAGGTATTCACGAATTACATCATCGGTATATTTTCCAAAAGTAGCATAAAGCACATGTTCTTTCAAATATGGTTTCAAAAAACGGTTTTCATCCCACCACAATCCTTTTGCTTCCAACTCGTGAAGGGTAAACGGTATGCTTGGATTGAAACTGCCAGTCAACCCCCAAACGGCATCAATCGGAATCTCCCAAATACGAAAGAATCCAAGTATATGATCGATACGATATGCATCAAAGTATTCGGCGAGTTTTTGGAAACGATTCCGCCACCACAGATAGCCGTCTTTTTCCATTCCTTCCCAGTTGTAGGTTGGGAAGCCCCAGTTCTGACCGGTAGCCGAGAAATCATCGGGTGGTGCACCTGCCTGAGCATTGGTGTTGAATAGATTTGGCTCAACCCATGCGTCTACACTGCGCGGACTTACACCAATCGGAATATCTCCTTTAATGGCAATTCCGTTAGCACGTGCATAATCATGTACTTCGATGAGTTGCTTGTGAAGATGGAATTGTAGGAAATAGAAAATGGCAATATCGTGATAATGTGGCTTATCTTCGGTAGCAAGATTTTCTATCTCAGCTTTATCATAACGGCTATATTCCGACCATTTGCCAAACTCTGGCGTGCCGTACAAGTCGCGCAGATAGGAAAAAACGGCATACGGAACAAGCCACTCTTTATTTGCTTCAAAAAAGGTTTTAAACTCATCAGAATCAAACACAAGCTTGCTTTCGTCAGGATAAACTGCTTTGAAATACTCCCATTTTGCATTCATCACATTCTGATAATCCGAAAAGGTTTTTCCATTCAACTCTTGCTGTTTGGCTTTAAAATAGTCCTTCTGTTTTTTTGTTTTAAGCTTCCCAACACTTTCTAAATGAAGATAGATAGGATGAAGAGCGTAAACCGAAACGGCATTATACGGATAGGAATCGTAGTTGGTATGATACAGAATAGTGTCGTTAATAGGCAATGTTTGAATAATATGTTGTTGGGTACGCTTAGCCCAATCCACCATTTTCTTTAAATCATAGAATTCGCCAATTCCAAACCCTTCTTCACTGCGTAGCGAAAAAACAGGGATTGCTACTCCTGCACCTTTCCATGACTCAATAGTGCGGATAAAATGCTCATCGTTCACAATGGTAAGCTGCTTTGAATCTGCTGTTGCCAACATTCGGTTTGGTCCCCCACCCCATGCCAGTACTTCATCAGTAGCTGAATCAACAATCAGGTATTTATATTCGAGCGGATATTTAATTTTGGAGGCATCGAGTGCAATACTCCAAACGGGATAAGCTGAATCATTTAGTTTTCGCTTGCATGAAACATCCCAATTGCCAAGCTCTGCCTGATTTCCAACAATGGCAAAATGACGCTTTGGTTCCATTTGCGGACAATTAATTGTCAGAACAACATTGCCTTCCCCGGGTTGAATAAGAGAATTTTCTGAACGTTTGAAAAAACAATCGGAGAAAGCAGCACTTTTAAACGGACTGTCGCCGTAGGAAGCACGCCAGTGGTCCTTAATAATAACACTCTTATTTGAAGTGGGAAACTGAACGTGTCGTATGCCACCATACTCGTAAAACGAAGACTTATCAGCATTCAACACAGTATATTGATACGAAATTTCTGTCGTGTTTGATTCGATATTTATATCTGCTTTCCAGATAGATTTATCGTTACAACTCATTATAATGCTTTGAGTTACATCAGGAGAAGTGTGCAAAATCATAATCAGAGACTGACCCCAATTAGTTTTAAAATGTATGCTGAATTGTACTTTCATGATATAGTATTGTAATGAATATTTCGTTACAAATTTAAATATAGAATTATCATTGAGAACTGAAAGCCGTGAAACTTCCCGAAATATGTCCGCAAACGATTGAAAAAAAAGAAAACCTTCTTAGAAGCCGTAGTTTATATCAGCACTAAGAAGGTTATTATTGAGGTTCGTGGCGGATTCGAACCGCCGTAATCGGTTTTGCAGACCGGTGCCTAGCCACTCGGCCAACGAACCTTGTTTTTCGGTCTGCAAAGATAGTATTTTTTTTATTTCAAACCAACCCTTGAAGGCAATTTGACTAAAATTTATTCAGGTGTTTGATTATGAGAGTGTTTCTCATGTTGAGGGCGGTCTTTCAAGTCCTGAAGCAGTTCACGTTTGAATTCGCGTTCGGATTTATAGTAACGAAAAAGTGTTTCAGGTGGCAAAATTTTTCGCAGTTTCAGGTGGTAATTCTTAAACAATTGAGCCTGAGTTATACCCATTTCCACATAACGGTCATTTATTTCCGAATAATTTACATTTGGATCTTTCATTTTATCTTTGAAAGAACGAAAAAACTCTCCGTTTTTACCATGAAAAGCCCACATAGCTTTTTCAAATTCCATAAAGACAGGAAGAGTAGCATCGGATTCTGCTTGTGTCAACTTGGTTTTTTCAACAATAAACTGCCATTTACGGTTGTGCATTTCTTCTACTTTCGGAAAAGGCGGTCTTTCCTGTGCATTTACAATGAGACAGATAAATGTGAAAATAAATAGGAGATTGTACTTTAAGGTCTTCATATTGTGTATGATTTAATGACTTATTTTTTATTTGGCCGGTTCATTTACATAATAATCCACTAAGGATGACTCATCAACCTGAGCCATAACGTATGATTCATAATTCTCAGCTGTCATCGTTTTCTGACGGTTTGTGTTGTAAAATACCTGACCAACCACAACGATGCCAACAAATACTGCGGCAGCATACATCCACGACCTCATAAATGCCAAAGTCAGTTTCCGGTAGCCTGTTTGTTTGTCTATTTGTGCCGCAAAATCATTGAAATAGTTTTCAGGAACTCTGAAAGGCAATTCTTTACCTATTTCATCCAATGATATTTTTTTAGTTGTTTTCATATATTTCTTTGACTGTTTTATCGTAAATTGGTTTAAATCAGTTATAATTATTAACTACCTACTATAAATTACATTCTATAAACTACTAACTATTCTTCAAATATTTTTTCAATCTTCTTCACTGCATGATGATAAGAAGCTTTCAATGCTCCGACCGAAGTGCCGAGAATTTTTTCCATTTCTTCGTAAGTTATATCTTCGAAGTACTTCATATTAAACACTAAACGTTGTTTCTCCGGTAAGGTAAGAATGGCTTCCTGAAGTTTAAGCTGTATCTCATTTCCGTTGAAATATGTGTCGGCTCGCAAGTTCAATATCAAACTGTCCTCCACATCGTCCAACGAATAAGTATTTCGTAATCGTTTATTCGCCAAAAAAGTTAATGTTTCATTTGTGGCAATACGATAAAGCCAGGTGGAAAGCTGTGATTCACCTCTGAAGCCATCCAACCCATTCCATGCTTTCATAAAGGTATTTTGCAATACATCGTTTGAATCTTCATGTGAAAGAACCATCTTACGAATATGCCAGTAAAGTCGCTCCTGATACGTGCGCACCAACGTGGAAAACGTAGATGCACGTTTACCCGGATTACTCAACTGTTTTAGTAAATCCTCTTCAGAAATACTCATAAATTGATTGTTTAGAGATTCAGACTCCGGCAAATGCAAAAGGTTTAAAAGTAGTCAATTAATTTACCCTGCTAATATCCAATCTACCTTCAAAAAAACGTATAATGTTTTGTGAAGCAAAACGGCTCATTTCATTGCGTGCTTCCACAGTGGCAGTTCCGTTGTGCGGAGCTAACACCACGTTGTCAAGTTTCAATAGTTCCGGATTTATATCAGGTTCAAATTCATAAACATCGAGTGCTACAGCAAAAATCCAACGTTTTTATAATGCTTCAACTAATGCAGCTTCATCCACAATCTGACTGCGAGCAGTATTTACCAGAATGGCAGTCGGCTTCATAAGTTTCAGCCTTTCGGCAGTGATTAAATGATACGTCTCGTCAGTCAATGGCGTATGAAGTGACACAAAATCAGCTTTTCGGAGCAATTCATCTAGTTCGTATCGTTGGGCATTGTATTTTTGTTCGGTGACGTTATCAAGTTTGGTACGGTTAAAGTATATAACTTTCATTCCGCTAGCTAAAGCCCGACAGGCTAATGCCTGACCAATCCGACCCATACCCACTATACCAAGCGTTTTACCATGAAGTGTAAGTTCCAGATTTTCAAGCACACCCCATTTCAATCCATTTTGAGTGCGTAACTTGCGGTCACATTCTGCAATTCTCCTAGCTGCAGCATGCATCAGAGCAAATGCCAGTTCGGCTGTTGGTTGAATAACAGGGTCGGAAGTGTTAGTAACTACTATTCCACATTTGGCTGCATATTCCACATCAATGTTATTGTAACCCACACCGTAATTTGCAATTATTTTTACATGTTTGGCAGCTGCATCTATCACATCTTTGTCCACTTTAAATTGAAAAGTTGGTAAAAATGCATCAAATTCGGGTAAAAGGCTGATGGCTTCTTCTTTTGAAAATATTTCATTTTCAGGGAATACAACATCAAATTGTTGCATAAGTTCGGAAAATCCATCAGGAAGTAAACGGGTGGAAATGAGGACACGTTTCATTTGAATAAATTTGTCTGACAAATGTACAAATTTGAATTGAAAAGTCAACGTTAATGGAGTGATTAGAGATAAGTGTTAAAACACCTCAAAAAATAAACATTTTGAAAATTTATCATGTTTAGAGCTTATACAAAATTGTAATGAGGTTAATTTGTACTAATAAAATGCACACTAATTCATAAATTGTGCAAACGTTATAGATTTAACAACGAAGAATGTACAGTTTTAAATAAATAAATTGTAAGTTTGAACATCCAATTTATAAAAACGAATCATTACCATAAAAAAAACATAAATACAAATTAATTTCATGAAGATTCACGAATATCAGGCAAAAGAAATTTTCTCGCGCTACTCTATACCGGTAACGAAAGAAATCGTATGTTACTCAACTGATGAAGTATGTGCTGCAGCTGAGAAACTTGGACTCCCCGTGGTAGTCAAAGCGCAGGTGCTTGCAGGTGGTCGGGGAAAGGCCGGAGGTGTAAAACTGGCACGAACCATGGATGCTGCACGTGAGGCTGCCGACCAGATTTTGGGTATGGACATTAAAGGTTATACGGTTGAAAAAGTGCTGGTGGCCGAGGGAGTAAAGTTTAATTCCGAGTTTTATGTGGGTCTGACCATTGACCGAAACACAAAGTCGGTTATTTTAATGGCAAGTGCCGAAGGTGGTGTTGAAATTGAAGAAGTGGCTAAGGATAATCCTGAGGCTATTTTAAAATTCCCAATCGATCCTGATTTAGGCATGTCGCCTTTCTTTGCACGAAAAATTGCTTTTGCTCTTTTCAGTGATTTCTCGTTAGTGAAACAAGGTGCTGATTTATTCCAGAAATTATATAAGATATTTTTGGACACGGATGCTTCATTGGTTGAAATTAACCCGTTGGTGGTTACTGACGAAGGAAAATTGCTTGCATTGGACGGCAAAATGAATTTTGATGATAATGCACTGGATCGTCATCCTGATATCGAGGTATTAAACGAACCAACCGAAGATGAAAAGAAAGAACTGGAAGCCAAAGATAGTGGTTTGACCTATATTCGCCTGGAAGGAAATATAGGTTGTATGGTTAATGGTGCCGGACTGGCTATGGCTTCGATGGATGTGATTAAACATTATGGTGGAAATCCTGCTAATTTCCTGGATATTGGTGGTAGCTCAAGTCCGCAAAAAGTAATTGACGCAATGAATCTGTTACTTTCCGATAAAAATGTGAAAGTGATAATGATTAATATTTTTGGCGGTATTACCCGGTGCGATGATGTGGCACATGGTCTTGTTTCCGCATTAAATCAGATGAAAGTTAATATCCCGATTGTTATCCGACTTTCAGGAACGAATGCTGAAGAAGGTCTGAAAATTATCAGCGATTACAATTTGCCAACCGTAAAATCATTGAGTGAAGCAGCTCAGGAAGCTATTCGCCTTGTCAATCAAGTTAATTAACGCCCAATTTTCCTTCAACGAAAAAATATTATTTCCCTTTAGGGGATGGGTGTAATAATAATAACCAAATCAACCAAATAAAAATGAGCATATTAGTAAATAAAAACACAAAATTAGTTGTTCAGGGAATGACAGGGCGCGATGGAAGTTTCCATACCGCCAAAATGAAAGAATATGGAACCAACATTGTAGCCGGTGTTTCTCCAGGAAAAGGAGGTCAGAATGTGAATGGTATTCCGGTTTTCAATACTGTTGAAGATGCGGTCAAAACTACAGGTGCAAACACCTCCATTATTTTTGTTCCAGCACCATTGGCAGGCGATGCTATAATGGAAGCAGGCGATGCCGGTGTAGAATTGGTTATCTGTATTTCAGAAGGTGTTCCAACACTCGACATGGTAAAAGCAACCAATTACCTGAAAAAGAAAGGGGTAAAATTAATTGGTGCAAACTGTCCGGGATTGATAACCCCCGATGAAGCACTGGTAGGAATTTTACCTGGAAATATATTCAAAAAAGGAAATGTTGGACTAATGAGTCGAAGTGGCACACTCACTTATCTGATGGTAAGTTTGCTTACTCAGGCCGGACTTGGTCAAAGTACCTGTGTGGGAATTGGTGGTGATCCCGTTGCCGGATTATACTATCAGGAATTGCTGCAAATGTTTCAGGACGACCCCGAAACTGAAGCCATCGTACTGATTGGTGAAATTGGTGGTGATGCCGAAGAGCGTGCAGCCCAGTTTATTAAGGAACATGTTACCAAACCGGTTGTAGCCTTTATTGCAGGGCAATCCGCTCCTCCGGGAAAACGTATGGGTCATGCCGGTGCAATTATTTCCAGCGGAAGTGGAACTGCAGAAGAAAAGATTGCTGCTTTTGAAGCAATTGGTGTTCCTGTGGCACGTCTTCCAATTGAAATTCCGGTGCTAATTAAGAAAGCACTTAAGATAGATTGATAAGAAACGAATAATTATTTCATTATAACTAAAAAGCTGCAAACCCAACCGGGAATTGCAGCTTTTTTTTGTGTGGGTGTGAGGCGAGTGAATCTAATAATTCAAATCAGTAGAACAGATATAGCCCTTGAATTCAAAGCTGCAACTGTAACATACGGTGCAACTGGAATTCAGGCATATAATTTCATTTGTTTTTATTCAAATAGTTTCCTGGCAGACCCTATCTAAACGACATCGGATCTTATTTCAATAGTGTGCCTAATACAGAAACTTTCCAAACTCACTTTCAATCAACAGTTCTTTTTTGTCGGAAGCTTCACAGTAGCCTATGATTTGAGCATCAATACCAAAAGAGTTGGAAATTTCGATAACCTTTAGGGCATATTCTGCAGGAAGATAAACTTCCAACCGATGACCCATATTAAACACCTTGTACATTTCTTTCCAGTCGGTTTTCGATTCTTGTTGAATCAATTGAAATAGAGGTGGAACAGGAAAGAGCCTGTTTTTTACCACTTTCAGCTTGTCGATAAAGTGAAGAATTTTAGTTTGTGCGCCACCTGAGCAATGTACCATGCCGTGAAGGTTCGGACGAAGCTCAGCAAGCAGTTTTTTTACCACAGGTGCGTAAGTTCGTGTAGGAGATAACACAAGTTTGCCGGCATCAATGCCCAGTCCTTTAATTTCATCGGTCAGTTTACACGAGCCTGAATAAGCAAGGTTTTGTGGTATTTCGGGGTTATAACTTTCGGGGTATTTCACTGCTAAGTAGTTGGCAAACACATCATGGCGGGCTGAAGTAAGACCGTTGCTGCCCATACCACCGTTATATTCTTTTTCGTAAGTTGCCTGACCTGAAGACGAAAGTCCCACAATCACATCCCCGGCTTTGATATTGGCATTGTCAATTACTTCGGAGCGTTTCATGCGGCAGGTCACAGTACTGTCAACAATAATTGTGCGGACAATATCGCCCACATCAGCGGTTTCGCCACCCGTAAGATATATGTTAACACCCATTTCGGCAAGTTCATTTACCAAATCGTTTGTGCCGTTTATAATCGCTGAAATAACTTCAGCAGGAATCAGATTCTTATTGCGCCCGATAGTGGACGAAAGAAGAATATTGTCTGTTGCACCCACACAAAGCAAATCATCGATATTCATAATCAGCGCATCCTGTGCTATGCCTTTCCACACCGAAATATCTCCTGTTTCGCGCCAGTATATGTATGCCAGCGACGATTTTGTTCCGGCACCATCTGCATGCATAATGTTACAATAATCAGGGTCGTTTCCCAAAAAGTCAGGGATTATCTTGCAAAATGCATTTGGATACAATCCTTTATCAATATTTTTAATGGCATTATGCACGTCCTCTTTCGATGCTGATACACCGCGCAAATTATAACGCCCACCATCACCTGAAGGGGAGTTAATGATAGTTTTGTCTTCAGTTATATTGTTATTTATCATACGATAATAATTGTTTTTTTAGATCGAATTGTACTCGCATATCAGATTATCACTGTCTTTCCTGGCTGAGCCAAGCGGCAAAGCCGAGTGAGTGAACCTCTGTGTTCAAGTTCATTTCATGCGTTCCTAATTTGCCCCCAAACCAAAAAAAAGGAAAGAGAAATATTTCCTATTTGATAATCATGCCACTGTGGAGTCAAAATTGATTAAATTTTGTCATGTTCATCTCATTAATTGTCCAAACAAGTTGTAAGATAATGATATTTTTCTTCTTCGATTTAAAGGTAGTAGTCTATTCTTAAAGCTCCCTTAGAACTTCTGTTTGTAGTTCAAAAGAAAAATGCAATGACATTGCAAATCACAGGAGTAATACAATTTTGAGGATAGTTACTTAAAATATAAACCCCGAAACAAATGCGAATACAAAGAAAAGAATTAAATTTTGAAGGACAAAATATCTAATGGAATTGATCAGGGCTGACGCATTAAAAAATAACAATTAAACTATATTTTTAATTCGCAAATTAACTACATAATTATTTGATATTCAGGCAATTAAACTTGTATAGTTTGATGTTATATTGTATATTTGTCTGATAATCAGATAAATATAAAAATGGCAGTTATTAGATATTATATTTGTTCTGTTGAAAATGCACTAACCATTAATAGGGCGGTCAGAAAACACTGGGGAGTTGAGAACAAATTACATTGGACATTAGATATGTCATTTCATGAAGATTATATCAGAACCAGAACTAAAAATGCAGCTCAAAACTTCTCAATGCTAAATAAAATATGCCTTAACCTTTTAAAAAACGATTCTCTCAAAGCAAGTATAAAAGGAAAAAGAAAAGCAGCAGGGTGGGAAAATAACTATTTGCTTAAACTTCTTAAATTTTAATGCGTCAGCCCTGATAAGATGTTTATTAGCTCTTTCATTCTGTTGAAAATAACTACTTTTGTAAAAGATTTTAGTTGTAGGAAAAATGAGTAAAACCATTGAACGCATGACATCTTTCATAGTGATGGATGTATTGGAACGTGCTAACGAGTTACAACGTGAAGGCATCGATGTGATTCATCTCGAAGTGGGCGAGCCTGATTTTGATATGCCGGAATGCATTGCCAAAGCGGCAATTGAGGCGCATGAAAATGGAACGACGCATTATACACATTCGCTTGGTGATCCATTGTTGCGGTCTGCCATAAGCGAATTTTACCTGTCGGAATATGGTGTTGTCGTAGATCCCGAATGTATTTTGGTCACTTCAGGCTCTTCACCGGCTATTTTGATGACTTTAATGTTGCTTTGCAATGCTGGTGACGAAGTTATTATGTCGAATCCTGGTTATCCTTGCTATCGAAATTTCGCATTGGCTTGTCAAGCCGAACCGGTTACTGTTTCGTTGCGTGCCGAATGTGATTTTCAATACGATATCAATGAAATTAAACAGAAAATTACCAATAAAACGCGGGCAATTTTTGTGAATTCACCGATGAATCCTACCGGAACTTTAGTCTCAGATTCAGTTTTTGAAGAACTTGCACAACTTGATATTCCAATAATTTCCGATGAAATTTATCATGGATTGGTTTACAACGGAAAAGCCCAATCAATTCTTGAATTTACAGATAAAGCTTTTGTAATCAATGGTTTTTCAAAACGATTTGCCATGACAGGTTTACGGCTTGGTTATGTAATTGCACCCAAAGAATACATGCGCTCGTTACAAATTTTGCAACAAAATTTGTTTATTTGCGCACCAAGTACAGCTCAGAAAGCAGGAATTGCAGCATTGAAAGAAGCACTATCAGCAGTGGATTTAATGCAATCCATTTATAATGAACGGCGCATTTACCTGATTGAGCGATTGAGAAAAATTGGTTTTGAAATCCACACCGAGCCGCAGGGAGCATTTTACGTGTTTTGCGATGCCCGAAAATTTACGAATGACTCTTATCGTTTTGCTTTTGAAGTCTTGGAAAAAGCGCATGTTGGTATTACACCTGGAGTTGATTTTGGCACTGATGGCGAGGGATTTGTACGGTTTTCGTATGCCAATTCAATCGAAAATATTCAAACAGCAATGGACAGATTAGAGGCGTATTTGCACAAAATAACTCAATTGGCAGATTGATTGGAAGTTATAAAATTGAGAAATCTAAATTTGTTTTTAATATTTTCAGTATGACTGTTAGTAATTCGAAAAAAAGTATTATATTTGCGGGCTCAAAAAAGCATAAAAAAACTTCGTTTATAAATTAAAGTTAGGGAGGAAACAAACAATAGCTAAGCAATTGACAGTCAGGCCTCAAAGAGGGCATGTAAAGGAACAACCCAATCGAATTAATGAGAAGATTAAGGGTTTAAAAGAAGTTCGTTTGGTAGGCGATAATGTCGAACAGGGCGTTTATTCATTCGATGAGGCTATTCGAATAGCAGACCAACTTGAATTAGATTTGGTAGAAATATCACCAAATGCTGTGCCGCCGGTTTGTAAAGTTGTTGATTATCAGAAGTTTCTATACCAACAAAAAAAACGCGAAAAGGAAGCTAAGGCTAAAACAGCTAAGGTTATTCTTAAAGAGATTCGTTTCGGTCCTCAAACCGATGATCATGATTACAATTTTAAATTGAAACATGCTATAGAATTTTTGAAAGAAGGCTGTAAAGTAAAAGCCTATGTGTTTTTCAAAGGACGTTCTATTCTTTTTAAAGAACAAGGCGAAGTATTATTACTACGTTTTGCAAGCGAACTGGAAGATTATGCTAAAGTAGATCAACTGCCACAGCTTGAAGGTAAACGCATGATTATCATGTTTTCGCCAAAAGTGAAGAAGTAGTTTATAAATAAGGATTACACAATTAAAAATAAGTAAAAATGCCAAAAATGAAAACTAACTCCGGTGCAAAAAAAAGGTTTACCCTTACCGGAACAGGAAAGATTAAAAGAAAACATGCTTTTAAAAGCCACATTCTGACGAAAAAAACAACAAAACAAAAACGTAACCTGACTCATGCAGCCCTTGTACACAAAGGCGATTTGACCAATGTTAAAGAAATGCTTTGCTTGAAATAGTCAACAATTTTACTTTTAAAACAACATTTTCTCAGTCAAAAATCAGAATGCTTTTAGCCTCAAGTTCGCTATGAAAAGCGACGCTAACATTCACAAATCATTTAATTATGCCAAGATCAGTAAATCACGTTGCTTCACGTAAAAGAAGAAAAAGAATTTTAAGCCTCACCAGAGGTTATTTTGGAGGTCGTCGTAATGTATGGACCGTAGCCAAAAACACATGGGAAAAAGGTTTGCAATATGCTTACCGTGACCGTAAAACCAAAAAACGTAATTTCCGTGCATTGTGGATTCAACGTATTAATGCTGCTGCACGTTTAGAAGGAATGTCTTATTCAAAATTGATGGGTGCTTTGCACAAATCAGGAATAGAAATGAACCGTAAAGTATTGGCCGATTTAGCAATGAATCACCCGGAAGCTTTCAAAGCTATCGTAGTGAAAGCTAAAAACGCGTAAGATATATCTTTAAAAAATTAAAAGCCTGAATTGTAAATAATTACAATTCAGGCTTTTAATTTTAGTGCGCCAGGCATGGTAAGTTTAATTAGAAGAGTATTACTAAATAATTCAAATTTGAACGAATAATCAAACCCTTTTGTCACACGAATAAACCTAAAGAAGTGCCAATCAGTGATTTTTTGTGTGCCTTATCTCTTTTTGATAAAAAAACTTAAACCCTCCGATGATGTTAATAATTGTAATTCCAAAATTTATTTGGGATATATTTATTAATCATGATACTTACTTATAATCACCCGGAGTTACTCCAAAATACGCTTTAAAACATTTGCCGAAATAGGACGAATCATTAAATCCAACCTGATAAGCTATTTCATTGATATTCAAATCAGATTTTTTTATCAAATCAGAAGCAATATTCATTCTGATTTCAAGAATCAATGTGCTTGGTGTTTTACCGGTAATGGATTTTATTTTCCGATAGAATTGTACACGACTCATTCCTACGTCTTTGCTGAATGAATCAATCCTTAAATCAGGATTATCAATATTACCTTTAATATATTCAAAAACCTTTGAAATAAATTTATCTTCTGCGTTAGGTAAGTTTGAAGTCATTTGACCATATACATTGTTTTTATCAAAGGATTCACGAATGCGCCGACGTATACTGATAAGATTTTCGACCCTGAGTTTCAAAAGCTCCGGATTAAATGGCTTCACAATATAATCATCGGCCAACGATTCGAAACCTTCTTTCACCTGATCCAAACCGGATAAAGCTGTAAGAAGTATAATTGGTATATGGTCTGTTACACCGTTATTTTTCAGTTCATTACATAGTTCGATACCGCTCATGTTCGGGGTCATAATATCGCTGATAATTAAATCTGGAACAAATTCTCGGGCAAGTTTACAACCAATCAGGCAGTCCTCTGCTTCAATAATCCGGTAATCGTCGATAAGCAAAGATTTGACATATCCCCGAACATCTTCATTATCTTCAACTACCAAAACCGTGAAATTATCACGTTTCTTTAATTTACTTTCTGTACTTTCATACACTACCGGAGCAGGATTATCGGGTAAATCTACAATAACCGAGCGGTCATGTTCAACAGTTTTCAAATCTGATAATTCTGTTGCTGAGAAATGTTCATTTCCCAATGGCAATAATATTCTGAATGTAGACCCTTTTCCAGGTTCACTCTCAGCCCAGATTTTCCCAGTATGAAGTTCCACAATGCCTTTGCAGAGATTCAGCCCGATTCCGGTTCCATAAATATTGGCACCTTCGTGATTATGAGCCTGATAGAACGGTTCAAATATCTTTTCAATTTCGTGTTGCTCAATTCCATTACCATTATCAGAAACTTCTAAAAGCAAAGCTCCCTGGAGTGGAAAAATTGCTTCGGTAACTTGTTTAATCTCATCCGGTTTTACTTCACGAACGAGAATTCTTACTTCACCCTTATTTCCTGTGTGTTTGAATGCATTTGAAAGTAGGTTAAAAAACACCTTTTCCAGAAGAATTGGGTCAAACCACGTATCAATATTGCGGTTTTGGTTATCAAGTTCCAGCTTGATATCTTTTGTTGAAGCCAACTCTTTAAATGTTAGGAGAATATCCTCAATAAACATATTAAAGTCGATTTGCGAGATATTCAGTTTCATAAAACCAGATTCCAGTTTACGGAAATCCATCAACTGATTAACGAGCCACAGTAGGCGTTGTGCATTTTTGAACAACATCTCAAGTTTTGGTCGTAACCAGTCAGGAAGAATCTTATTTGCCAGAATTTCATTCAAAGGGCCAATAATAAGTGTCAGTGGCGTACGTAACTCATGCGAAAAATTGGTAAAAAGACGAACGCGCATCTGATGATTATCTTCCAGATTTCGCTGTTCAATCTGCTTAATAGTTATATCTGTTTCGAGTTGTTGTTTGTTAAGTATATAGTAAATAAAGCCACCCAAAATGGCAATAATCACTGCAAAATAAAACAGATAAGCCCACCATGTTTTCCAGGGCGGAGGCATAATATTAATTTCGAACGATGTTCCTTCGTTATTCCACACTCCATCATTGTTGCATGCTTTCACTTTGAAGGTATAATTACCCGGAGGGATGTTTGTATAGGTTGCCGAACTCTGATTACTCACCGAATTCCAGTTTTTATCAAATCCATCAAGCATATATGCATATTGGTTTTTATTCGGGTACACATAATTAAGTGCTGCAAAATAAATACTGAAAGCAGCCTGATAATACTTCAGCTTTACTTCTTTATCAGGATATACCGATTCTGAGGTAGATTCAACTTCCGACACATTATCAGTCCAAACCTTAAATTTACTAATCACCACATTCGGTTTAAGGGGGTTACGGGTAATCCGGTTTGGATTAAAGGTGGTAAGTGCATTAACTCCTCCCACAATGATACTGTTGTCGGACAGAACAGCCGAAGAGTGTAAAACAGTTTCCTGAATGGGATAGCCATTGGTATTGTTATAATTGTCGAACGATTCTTTTTTCAGATTGAAGCGTGAAATACCCTCTAGAGTCGAAATCCAGAGTGTTCCGTCTTTATCTTCAAGTATACTGCACACGGCATCATTTTGAAGACCATTGCGGTGATCATAGGTCTTGAAGGTATTGGTTTTAGAATTAAAAAGACAAATTCCTCCTCCAAAAGTTCCAAACCAGAGATTTTTATGTGAATCTCTGAAAATAACACTTACATTATTATTACTTAGTGCGTTTTCTTCCTGTCCGGCGAAAAAATGCTTTAATTCTTTGCTGGCATAATTGTACCTGTATAATCCATCAGCGCGTGTTCCAATCCATACAGTCTGACCTTTTTCGGTCAACACATCCTGAACGTTCATTGGTGCAAAATACTGTTTTGAACCTCTTATGTCAAAACGTTTCTGAAGTTTTTCTGTTTTCATATTGAGCATCAGAAACGGATCGTTCGTTCCGGAAGCTATCCAGTAATTACCTGCTTCATCTTTAGTCATTGTTCTGACATGACCGTAAGTAAATCCGCCAATTGTCTTCTCAATGAGGTTGGAGTTCAGATTCATAATGTGCAAACCTCCGGTATAAAGGCTAATCCAAAGTTTATCATAGTCGTGGTAAATAAATTTTACCTCATTGTAACCTCCGGGAATATTTAAGGAAAGTTGCCTGTAACTATTATTAGCTCGATTATACACAACCAAACCTTTATCTGTTGCCAGCCATATTTGTCCGTTTATTTCAGAAATAGTGTTAATACAACCTACTAACTCTTTGCCAACAAGCATGGGAGTTGTCACATTAAAATAATTTGTATATTGACTATAAAAATCTATTCCTCCATTCCAACTACCTAACCATATATTAGCAGTTTTGTCTTTATAAAGTGCAATTATTTTTTCATCATTAATATTGCTGTTATTATTGGTAAGATGTTTGATAATCTCATTTTGTTTGGTATCAAAAATCAAAAGACCCTTACGGGTGGCCAGCATAAGATTCCCTGGTTTATTTTCAACCATGTAACCAATTTGTTCGTGGTCGAAGGAAGTTCCATTACCCATTTTCAAGGGAACCTGATCGAAGGTTTTGGTTATAGGGTTAAACCGCTTCAGACTTTTGGACCACATACCCGCCCAAAGAGTGTGATTTGAATCTTCGAACAGAGAATAAATAAAATCTTTGGCAGAGAATGGATAATTTACAAGTTTCCAGTTGTGAGGATTCAAAACGAAGAAACCTTCGCTGTAAGAAGCAAAGCAGATACTTTCATCAGTCCTTTGCATTAGAGCTGAAATGGGGGCATGAGTGTAGATATGCTTAAAGGAATCTGTTTTTTTGTCGTAAAAATCAAGTCCTGCAAAAGTACCAATCCAGGTATTATCATCTCTATCGGTTAACAAATACCTAATAGTGGAGCTTGAAAGTGATTTCGGATTATTATCAGCGTGAAAGTATCGTTTGAATTTATCGGTTTGTGGATCGAAATGATTTAATCCGTTATGGGTTCCAATCCAAAAACTGCCATCCTTATTCTCGGAAATAGTGGTAGCATCGCTGCTGCTGATACTGTTTTGGTCTTTGATTGATGACCGGTAAATACGAAAAGAGTTGCCATCGTAGCGGTTTAATCCGTCTCGGGTACAAAACCACATAAATCCCCTGTTATCCTGAAAAATACGAATGACAGAATTCTGAGATAAACCATCCCGAACAGAAATGTTGCTGAACTTGTATGTATCATCCTGAGCAACAAGAGAAACCGGCATGAGAAACAATAAAAGTAAAAAAATATTCAATCGCATATATCAGATTTTAAAGAAGGTATCTGCAAAAATAAACAAACTTGCGGACTTATTTAATGTGTATTTTCAGTTTTTATAAATTAAATTGTCAGATTTAATTTTAGCAAAACAAAATACATCTAATTGTATTTGGTTATTTGTCTGATTATTAGTCTGTTTAAGTCATTGTTAATGCAGTCTAATCATTTTGACAAAGAAAGCAAAATAAAAAAATATATTTACACAAATTAGATTTGGCTAGTCAGATACTTAGGTGTTAAAATATTAAAATCCTGTATTTTAGGTTGATGTTTAAGCTATACAGAATGGAAAAGTACATAAACTGCAGTTGAATAGGTTGCAGAGCTGCCTCAATGTTTAAAAATGACATGAGAACATGGAATGTATGACAGAAAAAGTAAAAAGTTCAGACCATAAACGGTACATATATTTCTTGTCTTAAAGCATTTGGAGTGAAGTGGAATGTAAAAGAAGAAAAATAAGTAAAAAAACATTAGTTATGGAATATTTCCTATATAGACATTGGAAAAGGCAAGCTGATATTGATAGTTATTACGTTAATAATTTGTTTGTAAAAATAGAATTATACAAAGAAAACAAAAGAAGTCAGTTGAAATTAACGAATTAATGTTTAAAATCCATAGATTCTAACTATTTTTGTAAAATTATTCTGTTTATATATACATGAACAATTTTAAAATTATATCGCTTGTTATACTTTTATCAGTTCATTTTAACAATGAATTATTCTGTGCAACGGCTATACCAACACCAGTTGTAATTACACAACCGGATGGATCAAAACTAACAATCAGACTGCATGGTGATGAATACTATAATTTTCAAACAACCATTGACGGTTATTTGATTATGCCTGATAATAAAGAGTTTATGACTTATGCTAAAATTGAGAATGGGTCGGTAGTCAGAACAAATATCAGAGTGTCAGAAATGAATGAGCGAAAGGTTGATGAAATTAATCTAGTTAAAACTCTGAATAAGGAAACAGACATGACTGCTTTTTATATAAAAAACAGATTAAAGCGATCCAAAAGTACGTTTCAGGAAACCAACCAAATGAAAGTATATCCATTAAAAGGAACTCCAAAATCTTTAGTTCTTCTCGTGAATTTTTCTGATGTTCAATTTGCTGAATCTGATTCATTGACAGCCTTCTCGAATCTTTTAAATCAAAATGGTTATTCTGATAATGGAGGAACAGGCTCTGCCAGAGATTATTTTCATGATGCTTCTACAGGCGTTTTTAATCCACAATTCGATGTTTTTGGACCAGTTACGCTTGATAATTCAATGGCGTACTATGGAGCAAACGATAGTTATGGAAATGATGTAAATCCACGCCAAATGATTATAGATGCCTGTTCCAAAGCTTCAGCAGCTGGGTTGGATTTTTCTCAGTATGATACTGATAATGATGGTTTTGTTGATAACGTGTTTGTTTATTATGCCGGATATAATGAAGCTGAAGGCGGTCCGAAAAATAGTGTATGGCCACACAAATGGAAATTATCCAATTTCAATACGAAATTTAATGGGAAAATAATATATAACTATGCTTGTACTTCTGAGTTTCGAGGAAATACAGGTAATTCAATGTGTGGAATTGGAACTTTCTGTCATGAATTTGGACATGTATTAGGTTTGGCTGACTATTATTCAACTTCGGGTACAAGCCATCATACCTTATCATCGTGGAACATAATGGACATAGGATTATATCTTAATCAAGGTAGAACACCTCCAACATATTGCACTTATGATAGATATTTCTTGAAATGGTTAACGCCTGTTCAACTTACTGATACTGGAACTTACTCCCTTGATACATTGGCTTCATCCAATAGAGCATATTTAATTTCTCAAATTACAAACAGGACACAATATACTGCTAATAGTACAAGTTATCCTGAATATTTTACATTAGAAAACCGTCAGCAAAAAGGTTGGGATGCGTATTTGCCCGGTCATGGTATGATTGTATATCATATTAACTATAATGCAACCGCCTGGGCAAATAATGGTCCAAACAATGATGCAAATGCAATGGGAGTTGATTTAATTGAGGCAGATGGGATCTTCAGTGCTCAAGATACAAAATCAGATCCAACATTGTCCGGTGATCCGTTTCCAGGAACAGCTGATATTACCTCTAAAACTTTATCTTATATAAGAAATTCAACTAATGCTTTTGCATCACATACTTTTTCTAATGTTACAGAAACTGATGGTATAATAAGTTTCAGGTTAGATACATTGCGAATTGACCGTATGCCCACAGTCACTACCACAATGCCGACATTGATTACTGATATATCTGCAGTTATTGGAGGGACAGTTATAAATGAAGGTACAGCTATTGTTTCAGAGAGAGGCATTTGTTGGGGTGCTGATATAAATCCAACAATCGAAAATAACAAAATAATTAACGGATCAGGAGCTGGATTATTTACCGACACTATTTCAGGACTGGCTAGCGGAAGTACTTTTCATTATCGTGCATACGCAACAAATTCTGTAGGAACATCATATGGATATGATATGATATTCACAACAATAATTACAACCAATATTAAAACAACAGGAGCAGATATTCTAACTATTTATCCAAACCCCACGGAAGGTAAATTAATGATTAAATTTCAGGGTGATTGTCGCTGCTCTGTATTTTTATTTAACGCTTTGGGCCAGAAAGTTTATTCTTTGGATAATGAATATTTCCATGAGAAAGAATTGAATCTGATAAATATTTGTTCCAAGGGTATATATTGGTTGAAACTACTAAATGAATGCGGAGAAAATATTGGAGAGCAAAGAATTTTATTTAAATAAAGATAAGAACTGATGAAAACCTTCTGATTTACAGTCAGGAGGTTTTTAGTTTTGCCTGTTTATCAACAAAATTTCTTATTTTTGCATTCTATATAAATTCTTTTAACCGACTAAGATTTACATTTTTTAGAATGAGAAAAGTCAGAGTGCGTTTTGCACCCAGTCCAACCGGACCATTACATATCGGCGGAGTTAGAACCGCACTTTATAATTATCTTTTTGCAAAAAAACATAACGGAGATATGTTGCTCCGAATTGAGGATACCGATTCTGCACGTTTTGTGCCTGGAGCTGAAGAATATATTGTTGAGGCACTTAACTGGTTGGGAATAACAATTGACGAAGGAATAGGAGCGAGGTCGGTGGGGAAACATGCTCCTTATCGCCAAAGCGAACGAAAGGCGATTTATAGAAAGTATGTCGACCACTTACTCAATGCCGGTTTGGCTTATATTGCTTTTGATACTCCTGCCGAATTAGATGCCAAACGTGCAGAAATAGCTAATTTTCAATACGATGCATCAACGCGAGAATTGATGACAAATTCTATAACTCTTTCGGAAGATGACGTAAAAAACCGTATTGCAAAAGGCGAACAATATGTGGTTCGTATCAAAATAGAACCGAATGAAGATGTAAAAGTTCAGGATTTGATTCGTGGCGAAGTGATTATTAATTCTTCAATAATTGATGATAAAGTGCTTTTTAAATCATCCGACGAACTACCAACTTATCACATGGCTAATGTGGTGGATGATTATTTAATGGAGATTTCGCATGTAATTCGTGGCGAAGAATGGTTGCCATCTGCTCCACTTCATGTATTGTTATACCGATACCTTGGTTGGACAGAATTAATGCCTCAATTTGCTCATTTACCGCTGTTGCTGAAACCAGACGGAAACGGTAAACTAAGTAAACGTGATGGCGACCGACTAGGTTTCCCTGTTTTTCCACTTTGCTGGACTGACCCAAAGACAGGTGAAACTTCCTCCGGTTACCGCGAAGCGGGTTATTTTCCTGAAGCTGTTGTGAATTTTCTTTCATTACTTGGTTGGAATTCAGGTACAGAGCAGGAAATCTTCTCAATGTTGGAACTTATTGACCAGTTTTCGCTTGACCGCGTAAGTAAAAGTGGTGCAAAATTCGATTATGAGAAAGGTAAATGGTTCAATCACAAATATCTGCAAAACAAACCTGTTGAAGAAATTTCAACTATTTTCCAGAATATTTTGAATGAAAAGGGTATTGATGAAGATTTTGAAAAAGTACAGAATGTTGTTACATTAGTTCGTGAGCGTGCCAATTTTGTGAATGAATTGTGGGCTCAATCATTGTTCTTTTTTGAAGCACCAACTAATTATGATGAAAAAACAGTTCAAAAACGCTGGAAAACAGAAACTCCGGCTCTGATTGTTGAACTTTGCGAAATTCTTTCAGGAATAGATAATTTTTCTGCCGAAAATACTGAAGAGATTGTAAAACAATGGATTGCAGATAAAGAATATAATCTGGGGGCTGTTATGAATGCTTTCCGTTTATCAGTTGTTGGTGAATCGAAAGGACCACACATGTTTGACATAACTGCAATAATAGGAAAAGTTGAAACCATTAAACGTTTAAAAAGAGCCGTTGAAGTTTTGGGTTGATAAAAAAAGACTATGCAAAAACGTCATACTGATCCGCTTCGCTATTTGAATGAACAGATAGTTAGCACACATAAACATATTGTACCTTTTATACAGGATTTGAAACCTATTGTGGCTGGAATGCAGGTGCTTGAAATTGGTTGTGGCGAAGGTGGAAACCTGAAACCATTTCTTGATTTAGGTTGTATTTGTATAGGTGTGGATTTCAGCATACCCAAAATTGAAAAAGGAAAAGCTTATTATTCAACTCAAAAGAATTCTTCAAATATACAGTTAATCAGTGAGGATATTTACAAAATAAAGGAGTTTCAAGCTAAATTCGACTTGATTATTGTTCGAGATGTGATAGAACACATTCACAATCAGGATAAATTCTTAGGTCTAATGAAAAGTCTGATGGCAACAAACGGTGTTGCATTTTTTGCATTTCCACCCTGGCAGAACCCTTTTGGCGGTCATCAGCAGATTTGCGAGAATAAGCTTATGTCAGCTTTACCTTATTATCATTTACTTCCGGTGGCACTTTACTCAGGAATGTTGAAGCTGTTTGGTGAAAGCGATGCTAAAATTTCAAGTCTGTTAGAAATTAAAGAAACAGGAATCAGTTTGGAGCGTTTTGAGAAACTGGTTGCAAAAAATGGATATAGGCAATTGAAAAGGACACTTTATTTTATCAATCCAAACTACGAAATCAAATTTGGATTGAAACCAAGGGTTCTTTTCGGTGTTTTAGCAATTCCATATTTTCGGAATTTTATCACTACTTGTGGATACTATCTTATTACAATACAATAAGTTGTGAAGAAAGTACTAATAATTACATATTATTGGATTCCGAGTGGTGGTGCCGGTGTGCAACGATGGGTGAAGTTCGCTAAATACTTGCGCGATTTTGGTTACGAACCAATTATTTATACACCCGAAAACCCTGAATATCCTTCAATCGATGAATCATTTGAAAAAGATATTCCAGCAAACATTAAAGTATTAAAGTCACCCATTTGGGAACCATATAATGTTTATAGAAACCTCACAGGTAAGAAAAACGAACCTATTAATGCGGGTTTTATTTCAGAAAACAAAAAACAGGGTTGGAAGGATAAACTTTCCATCTGGATTCGGGGAAATTTTCTGATTCCTGATCCACGTCGTTTCTGGATAAAGCCTTCAGTGAGATTTTTAACTTCATATATAAAAGAAAATCCGGTTGACGCCATCATTACAACTGGACCTCCACATTCCATGCATCTGATTGGTTTAGGATTAAAAAAACAATTTTCCAACATTAAGTGGGTAGCCGATTTTCGTGATCCATGGACCAATATTGATTTTTACAAAGACCTGAATTTGAACTGGATTTCGGATAAAATTCATCACCGACTTGAAAATAAAGTTATTCAACGTGCTGATAATGTTTTAGTTGTATCCAACGAAATGAAAATTGAATATGAATTGTTGAAACCAAAGAGTATTCAGGTAATAACCAATGGATTTGATGAATCTGATGTTCAGAAAATTGCAGTTCAGACAGATTCAAAATTTTCTATTTCACATATTGGCACTTTGAACGCTGCCCGGAATCCAAAAACCGTATGGAAAGTGTTGAGCAAACTATGTAATGAAATGCCTGATTTTAAATCAGATTTACAAATTCAATTGATTGGGAAAGTTGATTTTTCAGTTTTGGAGGATATTCGAAAAACAGGTCTGACCGATAATTTGCATAAAATTGATTATTTGACTCACAGTGAGGCTATTGCAAAACAACAATCATCCCAGGTATTGATGTTGTTAATAAATAATTCGGCTAATGCAAAAGGAATTTTGACCGGAAAGTTTTTTGAATACATGGCAGCTAAACGTCCGATTCTTGCTGTAGGACCTGTAGATGGCGATGCTTCAACTATTCTGAAGGAAACAGATGCCGGAATTATGGTTGATTTTCAAGACGAAATTTCAACAAGGAATGCAATTCTAAGCTATTATAAACGATATAAAACTGATTCATTAATAGTAAATAATGCTTCTGTAGAACGATTTTCACGGAGGTCATTAACTGCAGATTTAGCCAAATTATTAAATAATTTATGAAGAAAATAGTAACAATTGTAGGAGCACGCCCGCAATTTATAAAAGCTGCCACACTTAGCCGTCAGTTTCAGATAGTTGGTATAACAGAATTAATTATTCATACAGGTCAGCATTTTGATGCGAATATGTCGGAAGTTTTCTTTGACGAAATGGAAATTCCAAAACCGGCTTATCAGCTTGATATTCATGGCTTAACACATGGTGCCATGACCGGAAGGATGTTAGAGGGTATTGAAGAAATTCTGTTGAAAGAAAAACCGGATGGAGTTTTAGTATATGGAGATACCAATTCAACATTGGCAGGTGCTTTAGCTGCTTCAAAACTGCATATTCCGCTAATTCACGTAGAGGCAGGATTGCGGTCGTACAACATGGAAATGCCTGAAGAAATTAACCGTATTTTGACTGATCGCATTTCAAACATACTTTTTTGCCCAACCGATACAGCAGTTAATAATCTCAAACGTGAAGGGTTTGATAGTATCCCATCTCAAATCATTAAAAATGGTGATGTAATGCAGGATGCTGCCATTTATTATGCTGCAAAAGCAAAACAAAAATCAGATATATTGAATAAAATTAATTTGTCGAAATTTGTTTTAGGAACAATTCACCGACAGGAAAATACAGATTCACCTGAGAATTTGCGAAATATTATTTCAGGACTAAATAAAATTAATCATTCAATTCCGGTCATTGTACCTATTCACCCACGAACACGAAATATTCTGGCACAACAAAATATTATTCCGGAATTTAAGCTGATAGAACCTGTTGGTTATTTTGATATGATTATGTTGCTGAAATCATGTGAATTAGTGATTACAGATAGTGGTGGTGTACAGAAAGAAGCTTTCTTTTTCGGGAAACATTGTATTACACTTCGCGAACAAACTGAATGGGTTGAATTAGTGGAAAATGGTTTTAATATACTGGTTGGCAGTGATTCAGAAAAATTAGCTTCAGCTTTTGATTTATTCAAAACAAAAAAATCTGATTTTTCAATTGATTTATATGGAAAAGGTCAGGCTGCAAAAGTAATTGCAGAAATACTGCAAAAAGCTTAATCCCGAAAATGAATATAGGAAAAAAAGATGTAATCTGGAATTTTGTAGCCACATTCATGCGGGTGGCTTCAGGATTAATTGTACTTCCTCTGGTTCTTCACATGTTGCCCAGCGAAGAAGTGGGGCTTTGGAATATATTTTTGATTATTGGAAGTTTAGCTGCATTACTCGATTTTGGATTTTCAAATTCGTTTTCAAGAAATATCACTTATATTTTCAGTGGTGTAAAAGAACTTAAAACTACTGGATATACTACAGTAGATGAAAATGATAAGTCCATAGATTATGGCTTGTTGAAAAGCGTAATTTCAGCTATGCGAAGATATTATGGTGTTCTTGCAATGGTTTTCTTGGTTCTGTTTATTGTTATCAGCCCTTTATATTTAACGACTGTACTTGAAAAATATAGTGGTAATAAGAATGAAGTCTGGTTTGCATGGTTCACTTATGGAGTATTAGTTGCTTATCAGCTTTACACATATTACTACAGCTCCTTACTCATTGGAAGGGGATTAATAAAGAAAAACCTTCAAATAACCATAATAGGTCAGGCGAGCAGAATAATTTCTTCCATTCTATTTTTACTTCTTGGATTTGGGCTTATTTCATTGGTAATTGGACAATTAGTAAGCGATATAGTTAACAGGGTTTTATGCTATATTGCTTTTTATGATTCCGAAATAAAACAACGTATAAAAGAATCAATATCTATACCGGTGAAGGAAATAATGAAAATTATGACCCCAAATGCCGTAAAAATAGGGATTACCACAATTGGTATGTTCTTGGTAAATAAGCTGATTGTTTTAATTGCTCCATTATATCTAAGTCTATCACAAATAGGATCATACGGTACTACCAAGCAAATTATTGATTTAATTGTTTCATTCGGAGCACTTTGGTTTTCAACTTATTATCCTAAAATTACTCATCACAGGGTAAACGATAATCTTTTTCATTTGAAGAGAATGTATATCAAGAGCCGGTTGATACTTTTAGGTGTGTTCATTATTTGTGGAGTTGGATTTATAATTGCTGGTCCATTTCTTCTCGGTTTAATTCACAGTAAAACGCAACTTCTTCCCACAATTATGATAATAGCGCTTTTGATTTTTGCATATCTTGATTCTATTCAGAGTATATCAATTTCTTTACTTCTATCGGGAAATGAAGTACCTTTTATGAAATCAGCTTTGCTGACAGGATTTATGTCAATTTCCATATTATTTCTATTGTTCTATTTTACAACTTTAGGAATTTGGGGTTTAATTCTTGCCCCCGGGATTTCACAATTGTTTTATCAGGACTGGAAATGGCCAAAAATAGTCAAAAAAAATCTCGGAATTAAATTTAAAGATTACTGGTTAGAACTAATCAGATTAATAAATTCATTAATAAATCAAACAGTAAAACTATGTCATTTTTGAGAAATAAGGTATATGGAAATCTGAATCTTTTGGGTGTAGATATTCAAAAAATGGGAAAATTTTTCTCAGGGTTGTCGTTGTATATGAATGACAAAAAAGCACTTCAAAAACAAATGAGCATTGATAACCGGTTCCCTTTTGGCTCAAATCGTCCAATTTTTGACGACAGATTTGCTGAATCAGGCTCAGCTTCGGGTCACTATTTTCATCAGGACTTGCTGGTTGCCCGAAAAATATATGAAAATATACCGGTTCGACACGTAGATATAGGATCACGAACTGATGGGTTTGTTGCACATGTAGCTATTTTTAGAGCGATTGAAGTTTTTGATATTCGCGAACAAAAAAGTAATGTAAAAAATATACTTTTTAAACAAGCAGATTTGATGCAATTGCCTGAAAATATGCATAATTACTGCGATTCTATTTCGGCTCTTCACTCCATCGAGCATTTCGGTTTAGGTAGATATGGCGATCCGATTGATTATTTAGGACACGAAAAAGCAGTTAAGAATATTACCAAAATACTTCAATCCGAAGGAAAATTTTATTTTTCAGTTCCAATAGGATCTCAACGAATTAATTTCAATGCACACAGAGTTTTTTCTGTTAAGTATCTTATTGATTTATTTTCTGATGATTTTTCTATAGACACATTTTCATACGTAAACGACACCGGCGATTTAACCGAAAATGTTACTCTGCTGGAATCTGATATTCAAAACAATTTTGGTTGCCACTATGGATGTGGAATTTTTGAACTTACAAAAAAATGATTATCACAAAATTACAGGGAGGACTTGGAAATCAGCTATTTCAGTATGCTATTGGTCGCAGGTTTGCGATTGACAGAAATACTGATTTAAAGATTGACACTGACTTCTATGATAATCAGGTTAATGTAACCAAACGTGATTTTAAGCTCAAGGCATTTCAGATAAATGCTGATTTTGCTCAAAAGGCAGATAAATTAACCGTACTAGGTTCTCCTCTTTTTCAACCGATTAAACGTAGGCTTTGGAAAATGGGTTTTGATATTTTTCACTGGAATTATATTCGTGAAAATTCCTACGGTTTTCATTCAGAAGTCTTAAATCATTCTGGTTCTGCCTATCTTGATGGTTATTGGCAATGTCCGCTATATTTTGATTCAATACGCCATGAATTGTTAGGTGATTTAACTATAAAAGATGAGTTTCTATCAGAGCAATTTAAGAAAAAATCAAACGAAATTATAAATAAAAATTCAGTTGCTATTCATGTTCGTCGGGGAGATTATGTCTCAAATCCGATTGTAAATAAGCAATTTGGAGTCTGTTCAGTTGAATTTTATATAAATGCAATTCACTACTTTTCGAAAAAGGTGGATAATGTTGATTTTTTTGTTTTTTCTGATGATATTTCGTGGTGTAAACAAAATATTGTTACTAAAAATGCTCTTGTACAGTTTGTATCAGGGCTTTCAGACTATGAGGATTTAATTTTAATGTCACGATGCAACCATCAGATTGTATCCAACAGTACATTTGGCTGGTGGGGTGCCTGGTTAAATCAGAATCCAACTAAAATTGTAATAGCACCTGCAGTATGGTATCTTGATCCGACTTTGGATACCACTCAATTAATTCCATTGGAATGGATAAGACTTTGAAAATCACACAATCTAAGGTTTCAATTTTGATTCCGGTTTACAATGTGGAATTGTTTATAGAAAGGTGTGCAAATTCGCTTTTTTCACAAACTTATCATAATATCGAATTCATTTTTGTAAATGACTGTACACCAGATAACAGTATGCAGTTACTTCGTAAAGTTATACCTCAGTATCCAAATAGAAAAGATCAGATATTAATCGTTAATCACGCGGAAAACAAAGGAATCGGACAAACAAGGAATTCACTATTAAGTTCAGCTACAGGTGATTACTTGATGTGGGTTGACAGTGATGATTTTATTACAGTGAATGCTGTAGAAATACTTGTTTCAGCAATTGAAGATTCAGGTGCAGATATTGTCACCTCCGACAGTTATATATTTTACAAAGGAGAACAGAATCAGAAGAGATTTTCTCAACATTTTCCAGAAGATTCTAAACAATATATCGAAGCAATAGCAGGTCATCAGGCTAGGGCGGCATTGTGGGGAACATTGTCAAAAAGAAGTTTATGGATTGAAAATGAAATAACTATTCTTAAATCTTCAACTTATGGTGAAGATTATTTTGCAACTGTTCAATTATTCTATTTTGCAAACAAGATAAAGGTTATTCATTCTCCATTTTATTATTATAATCTGATAAATATTAATTCCTATACAACGGGTTATAAGTCAAAAAATCAGTTTAAATCGCTCGTTAAACTTTTTGATAATTTATTGTCATTCTTTAAAATGCAAAATGCTGTAAATGAATACAATATGTTCTTTAATAAAGCCAGGATTACTGAATTTAGCGGTCTTTTGTTACACACTACATCGGATTTAAGAAGGAAATACAGCTATAATATTGAAATAGAAGAATTAAGACAGTTGTATTCAGAAGTTGATTTAACGTTATGGCAATATTTTTTATTGAAACAAATTGTTTTAAAAAGATATTTGTTTTCTGATTTATTACTAATACTTGCTAAAGTACTACGTTCATTATTTGGTTTGAAATTTTAGTTAATGAGCTTAATAACAATAAATAAGAATAGATTTGTCTGGGTTGATCAAATCAGAGCAACTGCTATAATTGGTGTCATTATTTTGCATGTTTCAGCACCTATGATTTACAAATTCGGGCAAATACCTCTGCAATGGTGGTTGGTAGCCAATATGTTTAATTCCGCCGTCCGAAGTTCTGTTCCATTGTTTTTAATGATATCCGGAGTCTTGTTAATTCCAAAAGAACTTGCTCCGCTAACTTTTATAAAGAAGCGTTTCCTGCGGATTGTATATCCTTTTTTGTTTTGGGCTGGTATTCATGTTATTATGGATTTGATATTGAAAATCCAACTGAATAAGGTACACACAATGCAAGATGTGATTAATAGTATTTCTGATACTGCTGAGATGGGTTTTGCATTTCACTATTGGTATGTTTATGCTATAGTTGGTATCTATTTATTTTTGCCGATTATTGGAAAATGGGCAAGAAACAGCACTCAGAAAGAGATAAACTATTTTCTAATAATTTGGATAATTTGTATTCTGCTAGGAGAAACCTCTATTTCGACATTCAAATATTTCAATCACCTGACTTATTTTTTTAGTGGTAGTATCGGTTTTGTGATTTTAGGATATTATATTCACAGATTTCAATTGGCTCGTAATGATATGAAGTTTTTTATTTTACTAATATCATTAATCGTTGTTTCAATCATTGTTACGAGTGTTGGAACATATATATTAACGGATAGAAGTGGAAAATCTGATTTACAATTATATTCTATTTTCAGTCCGTTCAATATGATTGTAGCAGTTTGTTTGTTTTTATTAATTAGAAATTTTAGTATTCAAAATACTATATTATACATCCTGATTAGTTTTATAAGTAAGTACAGTTATGGGATATATTTGTCTCATATAGTGGTTCTTACAATTTTATCATCCTATAAAATAGATGGTATGTTTTTACATCCATTTGCTGGGATTCTGATTACAACTGTTTTGTGTCTAGGTTTTTCGGGTCTTATAGTGTTTGTAATTAATAAATTACCTTTTGGAAAATACATTTCAGGATAAATAGAGTTTTATGAAAATTATATATAATATTAGTACAACGGCCACAAGTGGAGGTGGTATGGAGCGAGTAATTGTAAACAAAGCTAATTATTTGGCCGATGTATTGAACCACGAAGTTATCTTGATAACCACTGATCAAAAAAGTGGAAAATCCTTTTACCCATTTTCCCCAAAAATACGTCATATAGATCTGAATATCAACTATGTGGATATTGCAAAAACTCCGAACTTTTTCCTCATGTATTTTCTTTACCGAAAAGCATTAATTAAGCACCAAAAGGCTCTTAAAACTATTTTAATACAGGAGAAAGCCGATATTGTGGTTTCATTATCGAGGGATGAAAAAGAATTTCTGTATAAGATTAATGATGGTAGCAAAAAAGTGCTTGAATCGCACCGCTGTTTGAAACCACGCGCACCAATTGAAGTAAGAAGAACAAAATCTATTCTGCAGAAAATCAAGATAATATACAGACTTTTGCATGAAACACGGCTTCCCAAATACTATGATAAATTTGTTGTTCTAACTGAAGAAGATAAGACATTCTGGAGTGAAAAAAACAATGTAGTGGTGATTCCAAATCCATTACCTTTTGAAACTTCACAAACTCCTGATTTGACTGCAAAAACTGTACTTTGTGTTGGTCGGATTTCAACAGACAAAGGAATTGATAGGTTGTTAAACATTTGGAGTAAGGTGAGTCAGCAATTCCCTGAATGGAAACTAAGGTTGATTGGAGATGTTATTGATAAAGAACTGCTTACGCAAATAAATGATTTGAAAATTGATCAAACAGTTGAAATTAAAAAAGCGACAAGAAATATTTTAGAAGAATATCTCGACAGTTCGGTTTATGTAATCACTTCACGTTTCGAAGGACTTCCAATGGTTTTGCTTGAAGCAATTTCTGTAGGACTGCCTATTGTTTCTTATAGCTTTAAATGTGGTCCACGCGATGTTATTAACGATGGTATTGATGGATTTTTAATTTGTGAGAATGATGAGAAAAACTTTGTTGAGAAGTTGAAATTACTTATGTCTGATGAAAAATTTAGAACAGAAATGAGTAAGCAGGCAAAGATAAATAGCAAAAGATTTTCGGAAGAAGTCGTAATGAATAAATGGGATGTTTTGTTTAAAAGTTTGAAAAACAGTTGATTATTTCAATACATCCTCATAAATCCATTTTAGCTTTTTACCAATATTCAAGGTGCTAAATTTATTTTCTACATTATTAGCAATTGCTTTATTGTCGAAAGGTAAGGCAATTGCTTTTACAATTCCTTCAATCCACTCTTCAACAGTGTTTTCGCATAAAACACCCTTGGATGCATCAATTAGTTCCGGTAAAGCACCTACATTCGAGCAAATAACCGGAGTTCCGGTCATTAATGCTTCCACAATCACAATTCCAAAAGTTTCAATTGTACTTGCATGAACAAAATAATCTGAGTTTTGTAGAACTTTTGATATTTGTTCTTTTGTTTGAAAACCTAAAAACTCAGTTTTATACGACTTTTTCACACAAAGTTCCTGAAGTTCTTCAACCCGATCGCCACCACCAACCATTGTTAGTGTAATTTTTTTGTTGCTTTTAAATTGAATTTGCTCCAAAGCCTCAATGAAAAGTTCCGGTTTTTTATCAGGAATCTTTTTTGTAGCCCAGGTAGCAACAGCACAGAATTTAATTTCTTCTGTACTATCTTGTTTTTTCTTGAAAGTGAATGATTCTGAGTTGATTACATTAGGAACGACACTGAATTTAGATGAATTCAGAGAGGGCATTAAATGAATCAGGTTTTTCTTCAAAAATTCTGATACTGGTAGTATTTTAGTTGAGCGTTTGTATGCCCCTTTTGTCAATCCGGATAAATATGGTTTCTGAAGAATTCCTGCAACTTTGCTCCAGTGTTCTGTTATAATATGAGGTTTATTTATTTTCCCGGCTATGAAATCACCGAGCATACCTGCGGGAAATACAACATTTGAATGAACGATATCAGGTGAGAAAACAGGTGCAATTATTTTTTTGTAGTACTTAAATGCTATTTGTCTTTGTAGAGGAATGAAATGATAAATCAAATCCCTGAATTTCGATGAAATGTTGATTTGTACGGTTCGAATATCAGATTCATCCCTGAAGTCATAAACTTTCAAATTGAAAAATGAAGTTGATCGTTCTACTTGTACTGCTAAAACAACAATTTCTACCCCTGCAGAATCTATTGCTTTGGCATGTTCTTTCACGAATATCCCAAAACCAGGATTATTAGGAGTAGGATACCACGAAGTTAAAAAAAGAACGTTCATTTTTTGATTCTTACATAAATATCACCAAAATCAGTGTCTGTAAATTCCTGTTTTACAATATGTTCCTTCATTTCTTTGACTGAAATCCAACTTTTTAATTCAAAGTCCATACTTTCACCAACACTATAATTACACTCTAAATTAGCTCCGTTTTTTTCAATGCTGTCGATACATTTTAAAACTTTTTCAGTATGTTCAGGTACAGTGTATTCGAAACTAATCATCTTTACCTGTTTCGAAAGACCACTTAAAACATCTAATTCGTATCCTTCAACATCTATTTTTATAAAAGCAGGTGTGCCAAACTGTTCAATTAATTTGTCCAAAGTTGTCATTTCGACCTTCACCGTTTTGTTCCATGTATGGTTTTTAAATCTACCTTCTTTTACGGATTCAATCCATTCGTCTGAAAATGAAGAAATTGTACTTGCATCAGAAATGTGGAAATCTTTTACACATTCTTTTTCTCCCAAACCCTTCTTTACAATTTTTATTTTCTTACCAAACTTAACCTCTAAATACCTGTAACAACTTTTTTGAGGCTCAACTGCTACAACATTAACTCCTAAATTTAATATTGGAGTAATTCTGTTTCCATGATTTGCACCGACATCGAAACATAAATCATTTTTGAAAAGGAAACCACTGTAAAATATTTGTCGTTTTTGATTTTCTTCTTCTTCAAGCTGTAAAATTTCCTTTTGTGCCTTACTTGGAAACCATTTAGCTCTGAAATTTATTAAGTGATAGGATAAATAAACACCTAAAACGTTTTTTACTTCTTGTCTCATTTTATTATATCTTTTTTGTAATTACAAATTTATTTTCCTTTTATTACATCAAATCCCTGACCATATACTCCAATAACCGAAGACTGAGATATAAAGGCATTAGGGTCTATTTCTTTCACGATTCTGAATATCTTAATCGATTCATTTTTACGGGCAACAACAGTGACTACTTTTACCGGTTCTTTTGAATACCAACCCATACCATCCAAAATGGTTACACCCCGATGAACTTCAGTGTTAATGCGTGTTGCGATTTGCTCGTATTCTTTCGAGAATATAAAAAACTGAACCGATTGTCGAACACCATTGATGACCATATCCACCGAAATAGTGGAAATAGCGAGCGTAGTGAGTCCGTAAACCACAGTTTCTATTTTTCCGAATTTCAGGAAATAGGAAGTTGAAATTATCAATACATCGCAGTAAAGTAATACCCTTCCAAGAGTAATATTGCGATATTTATTTACCACTTTGGCAATTATATCTGTTCCGCCGGAACTGCCATTTGATAGAAAAACAATACCGATTCCTGCTCCCATCAGCAAACCACCTAATACACACGCCATGAAGTTTTCATCTGCATTTACAAAAGTACCTAAGGGAGCTTGAGGTAGGAATGTGAAATATAAGGTAATAATTCCTACGCCATAAATGGTTCTGAGGCTGAATTTCCAACCAACAGTCTTTACAGCAATGGCAAGCAAAACGAAATTTATGGCAAAGAATGTAACTGAAATTGGTAGTCCGCTTGCATAATAAACTAATGCACCAATACCGGTAACGCCACCGCCCGTGATTTTGTGAGGCAGCAATAAGCCTTTCCATGCACCTGCATAAAGAAGCAGACCGAATGCAATAAAAATATATTCGCGGATATCAATCCAGGTTTGTTTAGTAATGGACTTTAAGCTCATTAATGCGTTTTACATTACAATATTTACAATTTTGCCCGGAACAACAATGATTTTCTTCGGAGCATTACCATCCAATTGTTTAATGGTCTGCTCATTTGCCAACGCTGTTTTTTCAACATCCTCCTTGCTCATATCAGCAGGCAATTCAAGCATAAAACGCACTTTACCATTGAACGAAATCGGATATTTCACTGAACTTTCAACCAGATAAGCTTCATTACAGATTGGGAATTGAGCATCACAAACCGTCCCCTCATTACCCAACACATGATAAAGTTCCTCAGCGATATGTGGTGCAAATGGCGCCAGCAAAACAGTCAACGGCTCAAGTATTGCCTTTTTGCTGCACTTAAGCGTAAACAGCTCATTTACACAAATCATAAAGGCTGAAACCGACGTATTGTATGAGAAATTCTCTATATCAAACGTAATCTTTTTGATTGTTTTATGCAGTGTTTTTAATTCGTCAGCACTTGGCTGCTCATCTGTCAGTAAAAGATTTCCTTCTTTGAAGAACAGGCCCCACAACTTTTTCAGGAAGCGATGAACACCATCAATTCCGTTAGTATCCCACGGTTTGGATTGCTCCAATGGTCCAAGGAACATTTCGTACAAACGAAGCGTGTCAGCGCCATATTTCTCCACAATATCATCCGGATTTACCACATTATACATCGATTTCGACATTTTCTCTACCGCCCAACCGCAATGATATTTGCCATCTTCCAAAATAAACTCAGCATTTGCGTGGTCGGGTAACCAGTTTTTGAATTTCTCAGTGTCCAGAATATCATTTGAAACAATATTTACATCAACATGAAGTTGTGTTGTTTCATAGTTGTCTTTTAAATTCAGAGAAACAAACGTATTGGTATCTTTAATACGATACACAAAATTGCTTCGTCCCTGAATCATTCCCTGATTAATCAGTTTTTTGAATGGTTCTTCTTCACAAACAACGCCCAGATCGAACAAAAATTTATTCCAGAAACGGCTATAAATCAGGTGACCGGTAGCATGTTCCGTTCCGCCAATGTATAAATCCACGTTTCTCCAATACTGATTTGCCTCCGGACTAACCAATGCGTTGGCATTTTTCGGATCCATATAGCGCAAATAATAGGCCGAAGAACCTGCAAAACCGGGCATGGTATTCAGTTCCAATGGAAAACCATCAACTTCCCAACCTTTAGCGCGTCCCAATGGTGGTTCGCCCTTTTCGGTAGGAAGAAATTTATCCACTTCAGGCAATTCGAGCGGCAGTTTACTTTCGTCAAGCATATAGGGCATTCCTTCTTTGTAATATACCGGAAATGGTTCGCCCCAGTAGCGTTGGCGACTGAAAATGGCATCGCGCAAACGGAAGTTCACTTTCACACGACCAATTCCTTGTTCGGCAACATATTTTTTGGCAGCCGTAATGGCTTCTTTTACAGTCAATCCATTCAGAAAGCCTGAGTTCATCATGATTCCTTCTTTGGCATCAAAGCTTTCTTCACTCACATCGCAACCTTC
>JBAXMR010000014.1:0-66415 GCA_037134195.1 Paludibacter sp.
TAATATTCAACACCTTAAAAAATGAAGTTTCAAAAACTGTCAAAGTCAGGAAAAACTATAAACTACTGACTAAAAACTATAAACTACTAATTATAAACTACTGACTATAAACTACTGACTACAAACTATAAACTAATCAAGAAATGGCACGGGTAAAAGGAATTCTACAGGTAACAGGCGGTCTGAAAGGGGTATCAATGTATACCATGCGCGGAAACGACGAGGTGATTATGCGCACCAAAGGCGGACCCAGTAAAAATACCATTAAAACACGCGACAGCTGCAAAGGACTGCGTGACAGCGGAACGGAATGGGGTGGTTGCACCAAGGCTGCTAGTGCATTGCGGCGGGGACTGGAACCACTCATGCGACTGGCTGACTATAACGTGATGGGAGGCTTGAACGCTGTTTGTAAGAAAATACAGTGCTTAGACACCCAACACGAAAAAGGCAAACGGGATGTGTATGTAAGCACCAACCGTACATATTTGGCGGACTTTAATTTCAATAAAACCAACTTGTTTGACCGGGTAGTGCGACTGAAACCCGAATGGCAGATTGACCGCAGCACGGCGAAAGCTACCGTAACCCTGCCGGAGTTCAACCCTGCGGAACAGCTATTTGCACCCAATAAATTGCCTTTTCTACGCTTTGTCATTGTGCTGGGAGTATGCACCGACGTAACCTACGACGAATCCTCCAAAAGCTATAAACCAGCGAATGACCTGTTGCTGGGTTATTACAAGGAAGCACATACCGACTGGACACCGGTGAAACGTGCATTGCCCGAACAAATACTGGAAGTACAAATCGATAAAATAGCTCCTCACTTGTCTGAAAATGACACCTTGGTGCTGGGCATAGGTGTGGAATTTGGAACAGTGGGTGCCGATGGTGAAGGCGAAGCGGTGAAATGGGCAGGAAGTGCGAAGATAGTGGGTGGAAAGTAGTTAATCAAAAATTAGTACCAGAATAGCCACTAAATACGGCTTTTACTCCATTTTCAAATGTTATTAGCGGAGAGAGAGGTTTATGAACCTCTCATGTTACTCTATAGAAAATCAGCTATTTACCGTTCATTACACCCTTAAGGTGTACGAATTAGGAAAAATACTAAAAAGATCACCTTTTGTCTGTCATTGACTTATGCTTGTCTGCTTACCTTTCAGGTTAAAAATTACACAATTATTTTGACATACACAAGTATCAAATTAATAAATATTTAGACATAGTGCAGGGTGCAAGTTTCTATATAGAAACACTTGCACCTTGCACTATTATTATTACCATTTCAACTTTCGCAAGTAAAATAACTTGCTGATTTATAACAAAATAACAGCACATTTATTTAGTAAAGTGACTGAAAATCAGTAACTTTGTGTCGCCAAACAAAACCCAAATAATATGCTGCGACACAAAGATACAATAATACTTTCAGAGATAAATAGCTTTTTTACTTCAAGTGAAAAAGCAATGGAAACAATTTTTAGTTTCATACGCTCTTTGACATTTTCGGACAAAAAATTTGGCTTTCCCCAAGCGAATAATCTCAAGTTTAGTAATCACAACAAATTTGTGTTACTGTTGCTATTTCCCTTCTTTGAGATTAAATTTTCCTGGCACTATGCAGATTCTGCTCTATATAGCTTTCTTTCGTGCGGTAAAGATGTTTTTTACCGTCTAATGAGTTGCAGTTCAATAGATTGGCGTAATTTATCATACAGCATTAATATGCAGTTGATTCGTAAAGTTCAGAACAATAGCGAGTTGAACGATTCTAAACCACGTTGTTTGATTATTGACGATACCGATTTGCCTAAAACAGGTCGTAAAATAGAACTGATTGGCAAAATCTTTTCACATGTAACGCACACGTCAAATCTCGGTTTTAAAGGACTTTTCATGGGTTATCACGATGGTAAAAGTTTCTTTTCCTTAGATTTTAGTCTTCATGGCGAAAAAGGCAAAAACCAGAACAAACCTTATGGGTTAACTCCTGCACAAAGCAAAAAGCGTTACAGCAAAAAACGAGATAAAACCAGTAAAGCCAGTGAGCGCACGAACGATTACTTTTTGAGCAAGATCGATTCCATGATTAACATGATTCACCTTGCCATTGCAAAGGGCATTCGCTTCGATTATCTGCTCGTGGACAGTTGGTTTACATGCTTTGAATTAGTTAAATTCATTGTATCGCGCCGTATCAAGTGCCATTTTATCGGTATGATAAAAATGGGTAAAACACTTTACGGTGCTTTTTGTAAAAGCCTAACTGCGAAAGAAATAGTTGATTTGCTTCGTCGCAAAAGAATGACCAAACGTTCAAAACTGCTTTGGTGTTATTACACCGAAACAATTGTTGATTTCAAGGGCATACGGGTAAAACTATTCTTCTGTAAGTCCTCCAAAAAAGGCAATTGGAACGGCATGATGACAACCAATACGGAACTCACTTTTGAACAAGCCTATAAAATCTACTCAACCCGCTGGTCGGTAGAAGTATTTTTCAAAGAAAGCAAACAGCACCTGGGCTTAGGTAAATGTGAAGCACAAGATTTTGATGCTCAAATAACTGCTACAACAGTTTGTCTGCTGCAATACAACCTGCTTTCGGTTGTAAAACGATTCAACGATTACGAAACACTTGGCGAACTTTTTAGAGCATCGCAGAAAGATGCACTAAAACTTACAATATCCGAGCAAATATGGCTGATAATCATAGAGGTTATAGCCGAATTGTCCGAAATTTTCAACATAGAAACTGAATCGTTAATGGAAAAATTATTCTCTGAAAATGATAAACTTACAAAATACTTAAATTTTAAAAACCTAACGCTAGCGGGTTAATTAGAGCTTGCGAAAGTTGAATTACCATTAATAAGTCACTTTAATTAAATTGATTTTGAAACAAATATTTATCATTAATTAACCAGTATTCTTGTTTTGATTAGTATATTTGCAAATCCTGTTTTATATCCAAATTCGAGAATATACTATTAACGTTCAAAATGAGTACTTTTTAAATTGAAGATCCCTTTAATATGAAATCACAAGAATACCTTAATCAAACCATGACGTTAAAAAGCTTGACTTTTGACCCTTCTGTTATTCATCACCTACGTGATGAGTTTGTTGGTGGTGATGATAAGGCATATTCGACTTTATATAATTTATTTGCAAAAGACTTGTATTCCTTCGGTCTTTCACTTCGAGCAAATACTGAATTAATTGAAGATGCAATTCATGATATTTTTGTAGATATTTATTCCCATCGACAGAATCTTGAAAAAGTAGATAATCTTAAGTACTATTTCATTGCAGCGTTCAGAAACCGGCTCTTCTACTTGATAAAAAAGGAATCAAGAACTACAGAAATTACCGAAGCTAACTTTCAGGGATTGAATGAAAGAGATTATCAGGAAGAATGGATTGAGCGTGAAACTGAGTCCGAGAAAAAATTGTTAATAAAACGATTATTCAGTGAATTAAATGAACACCAACGGGAAGCATTATATCACCGCTTTGTAGAAGGTCTTTCTTGCGAGGAAATAGCTGAATTAATGAATATTAATTATCAGTCAGCAAAGAACCTTATTTATCGGGCAATAAAGAAACTAAAATCAGTAGCTGCATTTACAATAATACTCTTAATGTTATTCTTAAGATAAGCAACTGATTAACAAAACTAAGTGAGTACTATATTAAGATAAGTAACACTTACTTATAAAAGATATAAAAAAGAAATGTTTAGAGATTATTCAAAATATCAAGTTGCCGATTATTTAACCGATGATTATTTTATCGATTCTATGCTTCAACCGACTCCTGAAACAGAGGAGTTTTGGAAAGAGTGCTTTGATGAGGGAAAAATTGAAATTAACGAGTTCATTTCAGCTTTCATGAATCTGAAGAATCTGCATGAAAACAAACCTGAAGTCTTTTCCGAGAGAATTGAATTTATTTTTAATCGAATACTGACTACAAATAATTCATGGAACAAAAAAAGCATTAATTCTAAATACTTTAGATATATAGCAGTTGCTTGTAGTATTATAGGAATTATAAGCGTATCGGTTATAAGTTATTTAAAAATTCAACCAAAGGATTCAGCTCAGCAAATTGCAGATTTTGCCAGAGAGAATATTATTCATACACAACAACCAAATCATGAAATTCAGCTTGTTTCAGGAAACCAAACCTTAGCCGTACAAGGTGTTCAGGCAAAAGTAGAATATGATGAGAATGGGAAGTTAAAAGTAAACAAACAAACTGTTGCTGTTAATGAGCCAATATCGAATATAAAATCGACGCCAATTTATAATCAACTTAGAGTACCTTATGGTAAACGTGCATTCTTGACTTTGTCTGATGGTACTACTCTTTGGATTAATACCGGAACTACAGTGATTTATCCGACTACATTTGCAAAAGATAAGAGAGAAATTTTTGTTGAAGGTGAAGTTTATGCTGAAGTTTTTCATGATGCTAAACGACCATTTATAATTAAGACTGAAAAAATCGATGTTCAGGTACTTGGTACAGTCTTTAATGTAACCGCTTATAAAGAAGACAAACAAACAAATGTAGTTTTAGTTAGCGGGTCAGTTTCAGTAAGGCCGCAAAATGGCAAGGCAACTGTTATAAAGCCAAATCAATTATTTGCCTATACTAATAAAGCAAGTACACTTAGAACAGTTGATGTTGAGAACTATACTTCTTGGCATGAAGGCATTTATATTTTTCATAATGAGCCAATTGAAGATATTCTTCTGCGATTGTCACGCTATTACAATGTAACAATGAAGTTGCCTGCAAATCCTTCTGGAATATCTTGTTCAGGAAAATTAGAACTTAAAGATGATTTAAAACAATTATTGGTTGGACTTTCTGAAATAACTCATTTGAGTTATGGTGAGAAAAACAACGAATATAATATTAGGTTTGAATGATTAATAATTTCAATTTTAGTTTTTTTCTCTTATTTTGGAGTTGAAGATCAATAAAATTAATGAAAAGTATTTAGAAAAATAATCGAATTTTAAAAGAATTGAATAATCACACATTATATGAAAAATATCACGTTAATTTCATTAATCGTCCTTTGTTCCTCAATCCTGTTTTCATGTACAGATAATAGTCCAAAACCAATTGACTTTAAACCCATAACAGGTGATCTTCCAGATTATAGAAATTTTTATGGGGTCATTTGGAAAGGAACTGCTAACGAAAACCTGACATTTGCAAAACAAATGGGTTATACTTATGTTATTTATCAATCTGGCATGGAAAAAGATCCACTTTCCAATGATTTATATTTTTACATTGAGTCACCCGAATATCAGATTTACAACCGACAAATTAACACTACAGCTTCATATAATTCTGCTCAATTAGATTTTTATCAGAAATATTGTACTTTAAGAAGTAGTGCAGCTTTCCCGAATAACTTGGCACCAGGTTGGTATTTTAGCAGTACAGTTTTTTCAGTTGAACTAGATTACCAACAAAAAAATGTAATAAATTGGACTATTAAAAACGTATTAGCTTATGCTAAATCGATTGAAGCTGTAAATCCCAGATTTCATTTTGCCGGTTGGGCATGGGATGTACCTGATATTAGTGGTGATTTTTATTATAATGGACGTCAATCAACACTTGCCCCATGGACTGGCGGTGATTATGGTGTAGTATTCCCTGGTACAACGCATGAATATTCAACATACAGTGACGGAAAAGCTGCTTATTATAAAGCTTTATTTGATTCTACAAGAGTGAAATATCCAAATGCAAAAACAATCATGCAACCTTGGACGATTTATGATTCTTGGATTAGCAAAATAAAAAACAGAGCTGATGCCAAATATATTACACCAGATTTATTGATGGAAGAAAATGTTGATACTGTTTTTATTGATGATCAACGAATTTATTCTACAAGTTTAATTGATAAAGCTCATACTTCTGAAAATTTAAATATCGACTCAGAAATTACGAATAGAAAGATTGCTGCAAAACTAGCATTGAATCAAATGTGGTACTATTATTTTGGAAATTTACCTCCAAGTCCGTCTGGTGTAGCTGCTTATTCAAGTATTACTGAAGTTCCTATGAGAATAAAGTTAATTGTTGAGCTGCCAAATTGGGAAAATTTAAATAATACTCCAGTTGCCGAAAGAAAATGGAATGGTGTTATATATAGAAGTAGTAATGCTTATGCAAGTGACTCAGCAATAGCTGTTATACAACCAAAAACAAATAAACTATTTTTCGTTTGCAATAAATCCAGTGCAATAATTACTCTTCCTGTAAATAAAACTGTTAAACAGATTTTTCGCACAAATAATTTGTTTATTGAAACTACAGATGGAACATCTGACTTTATACAGACCAACAATAAATTGAAACTTACCTCGAATGCAATTTTAGGTGCTGGTTATATTGTAATATTCCAATAATTTATTCCAATAAAGTTCTATTTTAAATATGTAATATTTTATTACATACTGTTCCATATTTTATAAACCCCTTAAAATGTTAACATAAGTCATGAGAAAGTTACATCTTACATTAGTTTTGCTTTTCTTTATTTCGTTAATAAATGGGGCTGACATTATTAGCGGTAAAGGCACTAACAAATTAATTGCTTTAAATTTTCCAAATATAATTAATATCACAAATACTCCTTCTAAAAGTTTATCAACTTGTAATGGAGTGTTTACTGACACGGGTTCATGGATTGGATTTACAAATCCTTCCAAAGATAAATGGGTAAATGGATTTTGTGGTCCATATACCATCGACGATTCACTTTGGATTAGCAAATCATTAACAGAGGTTGGAGTTGAAAAGGATGGAATTATAGTATCCGCGAATCAATTTAAGTATGATAATAGTACTTATTACCCAGGCTCCTTGTATATGCGTAGTAAATCTGGTAGCATTAATGTTCAACAAAAACTTTATTTTATTGATAAGAATAATACGCTTTTACAGCTAAACTCCAATAACGTTAAATGGTTGATTTCTTCGAATATCTGGTCAAAAAATGCAAAACTTAGCAAGAGTGCAAATAAAATAACTATATTGTTAGCGACGGGGGAAATATTAGCAGCTACTTTCCCTGACAATTTTATATTGAAAGTTGAAGGCACAAATTATAATGCTAAAAGTAGAACAGCATCAAATCAGACTCACGTTTTGATTAGTTTTTTCAATAATGAAGCGGAAATGATTGCAGATGCTTCAAACTCAAGGAATATTTTAGCTAAACCGTTAAACTTTATTTCCCAAAGCAAAAATCGATGGAACAAATATCTTACTAAAGTACTTCGTTCCGATATGCCAACAGAATATAATCGTATTGCAGTTAAAAGCGTTGTAACGCTTATTTCAAATTGGAGATCACCAAAAGGCGACTTACTCCATGATGGTGTTATGCCTTCACATGCTCACTTTTTGGGTTATTGGGCATGGGACTCGTGGAGACATTCATTTGTTCTTGCTCGTTTTGCTCCGGAACTTGCAAAGAACCAGATTCGTGCCATGTTTGATTATCAAACTGATGATGGGATGATAATTGACTGTATTTTTTCAGACAAAATAAAAAATAATCAACTTGATACTAAACCTCCATTAGCTGCATGGGCTGTAATGGAAGTATTTAATCAAACAAAAGATACTGCCTTTATTAAGGAAATGTTTCCAAAACTTGTAAAATACAATCAATGGTGGTATAAAAACCGCGACCATAATCAGAATGGAATTTGTGAATTTGGTTCAACTAACGGTAAAACTCAACCTGCCAAATGGGAAAGTGGAATGGATAATGCGATTCGTTTTGATAGTGCTAATGTTGTGAAAAATAATAATTCTGCATGGAGTTTTGATCAGGAATCAGTTGATTTAAATTCATTTCTTGTTCTCGAAAACAACATTTTAAAGCAAATGGCAATGCTAATTAACAAACCTTACACACAAGTGGTAGATGGGAATAAAATGGATAACTACTTTTTTGATTCATCAAAAGGTTATTATTACGATCGTAAGTTTAATGGCAATTTTGTAAACATTGAAGGTTGTGAGGGATTTACACCTATGTGGGTTAAAATGTCATCGAAAGAAAATGCCCAGTCTGTAGTAAAAATGTATCAGAAAGCCAACAAATTTTCATCATTTATTCCTTTTCCATCAGTTTGTATTGATGAACCAAATTATACCTATAATGGCTATTGGCGTGGTCCAATTTGGTTAGATCAGGTTTATTTTGGAATATCAGGTCTGCGAAATTATGGATATAAAAAAGAAGCGGACAAGTATACTGAACAGGTTTTTACGAGATTAAATGGGATAAGTAGTGATGCACCGATTTACGAAAATTATGATCCGAAAACCGGAGAAGGTTTGAGGGCTCCACAATTTGGTTGGTCAGCTGTACATTTACTTCTATTATATTGGGAATACAAACGTTAATTACAAATTATAACATCCTGTCATGAAAAAAAAAATACTTACAACATTTTTATTGTTGATTAACTTCCTTATTTCTGCTCTAGGCGTTCAAACTGTTTTTTATGTTGACCCAACCGGAAACGATGCTAATGTTGGAACAATTAATTTACCATGGAAAACAATTTATAAAGCTGCAAACACTTTGACAGCAGGCCAGACAGCATATGTCAGAGGAGGAACATATACAGGTTCAGTAAGTTTTAAGAATTCCGGGATGGTTGGAAACTTAATTGCCTTAATAGCTTATCCCGGAGAAAAGCCTATTATTGAAGGTCAAGGTTCGGCTAGTACACTTATTAATCTGAATAACTTAAGTTATATAAAAGTTTCTGGTTTTCAGTTACAAAATGCTTATATGGGCATAACTGGTGGGAAAAGCAATGTGATTATTGAAAACAACTATGTATATAATTTTACAAACCCTGGCATAAGTCTTGCTTATTGCTCTAATTCAATTGTAAGAGGCAATGTAATAGATAAATGCTGTAGTACTTCGTGGGGAGAATGTTTAACTTTCTCTCAATGCGAATATATTGATATATATAATAATGAAGTAAAAAATGGAGTGCCAAACCCGAATGGAGGTGAAGGTCTGGATGTAAAATCATCCAAACACATGCGGGTTTATGGTAATGTTATCCACGATGTACCAAAAGTAGGATTATATCTCGATTCTTATGATGGATTAAATAACGACATCGAAGCATTTAACAATACAATTTACAACTGTTCACATGGGATATTGGTGTCTTCAGAACAGCGAAACGCAGTCGAAAAAATTCATATATACAATAATTTGATTTACGATTGTGATAAATTTGCAATTGCTGTGGTGAATTGGCCGACACATCAGGATGGTTCAACTTATTCGATTAATGACATTATAATTGAAAATAATACAGTATCATCAATTAATCCGATAAGTATTGATGCTATAGTTGGAACCAACTTTGAAGTTCGTAATAATCTAGCGTATAATTATGCGCCATTAGCGTTTGTAAATAAACCTACAGCTGGTATTGTGATTGAAAACAACATGTCAAATACCGGTTCAATATCAACCTTTGGAACTAACGGAATTTTGGCTGACCCGCAATTTGTGAATTCTGCATTAAAAGACTTTCATCTATCAAATGTCTCTCCAGCAATAGATAAAGGTGCTGCGAATAACATATTGTTTGATTTTGATTTTAAAAGTCGTCCTGTAGGTAATTCAAATGACATTGGTGCTTTTGAATATGGATCTACTACCTTAGTAACTATTCCAGCAAAAGTAAAACCGGCATTTTTAACTTCTACAAGTTATGAAACTGAATCGGCTAGCGATGCAGTAGAAAATACATCAACGAAAGTTGTGACATTGAATGGTTCAACTCTTACTGCCAGTATTACCTCTTCAACCAATAAAGTTATTGCTGCTTTGCGATTTAGTTCTGTCAATATACCAAAAGGAGCAACAATTTTAAATGCTCGGATAAAACTCAAAAGTTTATCAGTTGCAGGTGGTGATGTTGCTGATCCAATACAAATAAGAGCCGAAAATATTGGTAATTCTGCAATTCTGAATTCAACTTCAGGAAGCATTTCCGGTAAAACAAGGACAACTTCATTTGCAAACTGGCTTCCAACTTCAGCAATCAATGGTGATTATTTTTCAAATTCGTTGGATTTTATTGTCAATGAAATAATTACCCGTCCAGATTGGGCAAGTGGCAATGCCATGACTTTTATATTTGAAGTTAATTCAACAGCACCAGCAGGTAAATCAGTTTCTTTTACATCTTTCGATGGCAGTTCTGCTAATGCGCCTCAATTAATTGTTGAATACACAACAAATCCGTCAAGCGGTCTTGAATCATCTTCAAAATCAGCTGATAAATTGGCAATTGTCTATCCAAATCCTACAAAAAATCAACTTTCAGTGAATATGTTAGGTAATAACTTTGATGAGATATCTATTTACGATATGCAAGCTAAGTTAGTTTTAAAAAGACCAATTGAAAAGAATGCAACTATTTTGAACTTTGATATCAGTTCAATGGCCAAAGGGTTGCATTTGGTTAGTTTGCGAAATGGTAATGAAGTCTCCAATTCGAAAGTGATTTTTGAGTAATTTAATTTAAATCCAATTTACCGCTTGGCTTACCAACAAATAACATGTTCATTGTGATTTCTTTCCTTTTACTAACCAATAAAAAAACATGAAAGCATGAAAACAAAAATATTTTTAATCGCTGTTTCAATAGTTTTGACTCTTATTTCAAAATCAGAAATTAAAGTTACATCCATATTAGGAAATAATATGGTTCTGCAACGAAATACGGAAGTAAAATTATGGGGTAAAGCTACTCCAAACGAGACGCTTACGATAAAAACAAGTTGGAATAAACAAAGTTACAAAACGCCTGTGAATGATCAGGGAGAATGGTTGGTAAAGGTCAGAACAACAGAAGCGGGCGGTCCTTATGATATAAAAATAAATTCGTCAAAAGAAAACCTGACTATAAATAATATTCTATTAGGTGAAGTTTGGTTTTGTTCCGGTCAGTCCAATATGCAAATGACAATGGCAGGAATCCAGGATTCACCTGTTAATGGATTGAACGATGCACTGGTTGAAGCTGATAATGACAATATTAGGTTTATCACTATAAAAAACGTTGCGGCTGCAATACCACAAGATACTTGCAAGGGAGGTAAATGGGAAGTGGCAAATGCTCAAACTGTTCCAAATCTTAGTGCAATAGGATATTATTATGCAAAGTTATTACAACAGAAATTAAAAATTCCGGTTGGGATTGTTAGTTTTAGTTGGGGTGGTTCTCGAATTGAGGCTTGGATGAATAAAGAAACCTTAGCTAATTATCCTAAAGCTCTCGAATCCTCTTCAAAGGAAAAACCTAAACATCAACAACCCAATATGCTTTATAATGGAATTGTTCATCCGATACTGAATTTTGCGTTTAAAGGTGTAATTTGGTATCAGGGAGAGTCAAATATAAATTACAATGAGTATTCGGATTTATTGGTTGGCATGGTTTCAAATTGGAGAAAAGATTTTGGTATTGGTGAGTTTCCGTTTTACTATGTCCAAATAGCTCCCTATTTGGGATCTGATAATCCAAATAGTACGTTTAGGGCTCTACAAAGAGAACCACACTTGAAAGCAAGTTATTTAATTCCCAACTCCGGTATGGTGAGTGCAATTGATTTAGGAGAAAAAGATAATGTACATCCGGCTGAGAAATTCACTGTTGCAAAAAGATTATCTTATTGGGCACTTTCAGAGACATATGGTTATAAAGGTATTTATCATAAGAATACATGTTACAAAAGTTTTGAACAAAAAGACAGTACGCTTTTGCTGACTTTTGAGAATGTAGGAAACGGAATTTCTTCATTCGGTAAAGAGCTTGATAATTTTGAAGTTGCAGGTGCTGATAAAAAATTTTATCCTGCTAATGCTAAAATTGTGAATAGTCAACTGAAAGTATGGAGTTCGGAAGTGAAACAACCAATAGCAGTTCGCTATGCATTTTACTCTTTTCCTCATGGTAAGGGATTCTTATATAATATGGCAGGTTTGCCTGTCCCACCATTCAGATCAGATAATTGGTAAAAGAGGTGTTTTTAAAACAAAAATTTGGGTTATATAAAAATAAAATTCAATCATTATTAAAAGTCGAGAAACATTAATATGAAAAATTGGCTCCTAATTTTATTTTCAACTTTCATTTTCAATTTAAATGCTCATAATGTAACTTTAAATGGCAAGTGGAGTATTGCAATAGATCCATTAGCAAAGGGTATTGAAAACGATTGGCATATAAGCCAAACGACCGGTATTGACGGTTTAGTGAAAAATTGGGGTGTAGTTACTGTTCCTCATTCCTATACGTTGGATAGTAGATACAACATCATAGGTAAAGTCTGGTATAAACGATCATTTAATCTTGATGCAAATATTAAAGAGAAAGTTTGTCGCTTACGCTTTTCTGGAGTTTTTTATTCATCAAGGATTTGGATTAATGGTCAATTTTTGGGCTCACATTTAGGAGGTTATACTGCGTTTGAATATGATATTAGCAAATTTGTTAAACCCAATGCTAACTTTATTGCTGTTGAAGTAGATAATAGCTGGAATGACAAATCGATACCCGGCGCTCGGGTTGGGATAAATAACAATGAACAAGTCTATCCATGGTACGAATATGGTGGTATTACGCGAGATGTAAATTTGAAAATTACGGATAAGCTTTATATTACCAAACAAAAAATTGAACAAGTAATTGATTTCAAAAAGAATACAGCGATTATCAATATTAAAACATGGATAAATTTGCACGAAAAAACTTCTCAAAATATTTCTTTTGAAGGATTTTTGGCTTATGCTCAAACTCCGTTAAATCCAATTGTAAAATATATTTCTCAAAATAATCCTGTTGAACCTTATCTTGAAAACAAAAGTCAGATAAGTATGAAATTAAATTCTACACAGCTAAAGTTATGGGATGTTGACAATCCAAATTTATATGTAGCCACAACAATTGTAAGGTATGGAAATTATGCTGATACAATACGCACTCGTTTTGGAATTAGAAAAATTGAAGCCAAGAACGGGCAATTATTGTTAAACGGACAGCCTATTAGAATGGGTGGTGCTAACCGACAAATGGATACTCCGGGTTTTGGCTCGTTGGAACCTCAGAACAATATCGAAAAAGACATGCGATTGATGAAAAGTGGAAATATGTTATTACAGAGACTACACCATACGCCATCCTCTGAAAAACTGCTTGACTGGGCTGATGAAAATGGTATGTTAATTATTGAGGAATTGCCAGTATGGCAAACGTCTGAAGTACAATTGATGGATCCAATGTTTCAAGCTCTTGCTATTAATCAAAGTAGAGAGATGATTGAAAATAATTGGAATAGACCCTCAGTGATTGGATGGTGTTGTGGTAATGAATATAGTACATGGACTCCTGAAGCAGATGCATATACAAAAATTATGACTGATTTTTTTCGTAGCATTGATTCTGAAAGATTGGCTACTATGATTACACATATTCCTGCATCATTACCACAAAATATTGCTCAGCCATATAATAGTTTTAGACATTGTGATATTATTTGTGTAAACTATTATTTAAACAAAGGACTTGAAGAACATTTAGAACGGCTTCACTCAAAATTTCCAGAGAAACCTGTCTTAATGACTGAATTTGGAAGTATGGAAAAAGACAAAATAGATGAAAGAGAAAATAACTTAATCTATAACATGAGTGTGATTCGCAAATATCCGTATGTTGTGGGTGCTTCATGGTGGACGTATAATGATTATAAAAGTCGTTACCCCGGAACGACTCCAGAAGGCTATCGTACCTTTGGTATGGTATCACCGACAGATGAAAAAAGACCATTATATTTTAGCATACAACGAGAATTTTGTCCCCTAATTGTAGAAAAAGAAGCAACTGAATTAAAAATATCTGCTCGAATCGATTTCCCTTCTTTTATTGTAAAAGGCTATTCTGTTCGGTTAAGAAAAAATAATGAAAAAGTGAAAGAGTGGTTATTACCAACACTAAGTCCGGGAGATAAATATTCAATTTCTCTTACGGGTTTAACGATTGATAAAAATACATTTGAAATTGTAAATGCTAATGGATTCGTTATTTATGAAATTAATTAGTGTTATTTATGTATGAAACGAGCATGAATTCAAGTTTTTCTTCAATATTTACAGAATCTGAATTGAGATTTTATTAAACTATTAAAAAAGTTAGGCGTGAAAAAAGTAATTTTTCTCTTTGTTTTTTCAATTCTTATTTTTCCGGTTTTTGCTCATCAAAAAACAATTGACCAACGTGTTGATTCAGTGCTGAAATTAATGACATTGACTGAAAAAGTTGGTCAGTTAAATCAATATTCAAGTTCATGGGCTACTGGCCCTGTATCTCCCGATACAACTAAAATTCAGCAAATTAAAGAAGGTAAGGTGGGTTCATTGCTGAATATAAAAGGCGTAGAAAAAGCACGTGCGATGCAACTTGAAGCAATGAAATCAAGATTGAAAATTCCTTTACTTTTTGGTTTGGATGTTATTCATGGCTACAGAATTATGTTTCCAGTTCCATTGGCTGAATCATGCAGTTGGGATATGGATGCTATCGAACTCTCCGCAAGAATTGCTGGTGAAGAAACAGCAGCTTCTGGTATTCATTGGACTTTTGCACCTATGGTAGATATTACACGTGACCCTCGTTGGGGCCGGGTTATGGAAGGTGCTGGTGAAGATACTTATTTAGGTTGTGCAATTGCAAAAGCGCGTGTAAAAGGATTTCAGGGGAAAGGATTTGGTAATACCGATGCAATAATGGCTTGTGCTAAGCATTTTGCTGCTTATGGTGCCGCAATAGGTGGTCGTGATTATAATTCGGTGGATATAAGTGACCACACTTTGTGGGAAGTATATTTGCCCCCGTTTAAAGCCGCTGTGGATGCAGGAGCCGCAACTTTGATGAATAGCTTCAATGATTTAAGTGGAATCCCTGCAACCGGAAATGAATATTTATTACGTGATATATTGAAAAACAAGTGGGGTTTTTCGGGTTTCGTTGTAAGTGATTGGAATTCAATGAAGCAAATGGTTGAACATGGTTATTCAAAAAACATGTACGAAGCAGCACTAGCAGGAATTACAGCCGGATGCGACATGGATATGGAAAATCGTTGTTACACCAAATACTTAGAACAATTGGTAAAAGACAATAAGGTTTCTATTCAGCTGGTTGATGATGCGGTTCGACGGATATTGCGTAAAAAGTTTGAAATGGGATTGTTCGACGATCCGTTTAGGTTTTGTAACGAAGATAGAGAAAAATCAGTTTTAAGTAATCCTGACCACCGGATTAAATCCAGAGAAGTTGCCAGAAAAAGCATTGTTCTGCTCAAAAATGATAATAATTTACTTCCTCTTTCAGTGAATCAAAAAATAGCGTTAATTGGTCCGTTGGCAAAATCAAAACGCGATATGATTGGCGGTTGGAGTTTTGTTTGGGACAATAACAAGGATGTTGTTTCACAATTTGAAGGAATAGAAAAACGTGTTGGAAGCCAAAATTTGCTTTATGCCAAAGGATGCGAAGTTCGCGATTCTTCTAAAACAGGTTTTGATGAAGCAATCAAAGTTGCAAATCAAGCTGACATAATTATTCTAAGCATTGGTGAAAATTCAAATATGACTGCAGAAGGAACGAGTCATGCAAATATTGAATTGCCCGGAGTTCAGGAAGACTTGGTAAAAGCAATTTATGCAACAGGTAAACCTGTAATTGTATTGATAAATGCCGGTCGTCCATTGGTTTTCAATTGGACTGCTGACCACATACCGGCAATTCTTTATACCTGGTGGCTTGGAAGTGAAGCAGGAAATGCCATTGCTGACATGTTATTTGGCGACTACAATCCGTCAGGGAAACTAACCATGACTTTTCCACGTTCGGTCGGACAAATTCCAATTTATTATAATCATTTGAATACCGGAAGACCCGATTTAGAGAGTGGAAAATTTGAAAGGTTTGTCAGTCAATATATTGACTTGCCAAGTAGTCCAAAATTTCCTTTCGGATTTGGATTGAGCTATACAACCTTTAAATACAGTGATTTGAAACTAAGTTCAAACCTAATGAATAACAAATCAACCATTGAAGTCTCATTTAAATTGACGAATACAGGAAGCCGTGATGGAGAAGAAGTGGTTCAGCTTTACCTGAGAGATTTATTTGCCAGCGTGGTTCGTCCGGTAAAAGAATTGAAAGACTTTAAGAAAGTTTTTTTGAAATCAGGTGAAAGCAAAGAAATTCATTTCATAATTGATAATGAAAAACTTTGTTTCTATAACAGAAAATTGGAATGGACTTCTGAACCGGGTGATTTTGATTTAATGATAGGCTCATCGTCTAAAGACATTCGATTAAAAGATAAGTTTGAGTTAAGATAATAGAAGGTATATCGATAAAAAAAAAGATATGAAAAGAACAATTTTATTTCTACTTGGTTTTTCGTGGTTTTCTATTTGCCAAGTTCTGGCAGATGAGCCAATTTCGGTGTCTTCTCCTTCTAAAACGATCACTTTGTCATTCCAAATGTCTTCCTTAGGGGAACCCATGTACGAAGCAAAATATAAAAACAAACCTGTTATAATCTCCTCTCACTTGGGATTGGAAATTGAAGGTTTTAATTTAAAAGACGAATTGAGAATTACCGACACCCAGCGAAAAAATATTGATGAACAATGGAATCCAGTATGGGGAGAGGAGAAAACAATTCGTAATAGATGTGAAGAACTTACCATCAAATTAAAGCAGACTATTTCTCCTGAACGTGAAATGAATATTGTTTTCAGGGTTTTTGATGATGGAATTGGTTTCAGGTATGAATTTCCAGAACAAGCCGCATTAAAAAATTTCATTGTTACAAAAGAAATAACAGAATTTAGCCTTACGGGCAATCATAAAGCTTTCTGGATACCGGGAAATTATGATGCAAATGCTTACCCCTATACTATATCTCGACTAAGCGAAGTAAATGCATGGAAATTAGCCAAGATTCCCGGATATATACCCGTTATCAATGACCCTGACCAAAATACGGTTCAAACACCCTTGTTGTTAAAAACAGATGAGGGTTTATATATCAATATTCACGAAGCTGCTTTGCTTAACTATCCTGCAATGTTATTACATATTGAAAAGGATGACTATAAACTTACTGCAAACCTTGTCCCGGATGCTTTTGGAAATAAAGCTTATCTTCGTACACCCTTTCATACTCCATGGCGCACCATTATTGTGGGTGATAAAGCAACTGATATTATAGCTTCGCGTATCATTCTTAATTTGAATGAACCATCGAAAATAAAAGATACGTCATGGATTAAACCGCTGAAATTTATAGGGGTATGGTGGGAAATGATTACTGGAAACAGTACCTGGAGTTATGCAAATAGTCTGAGTGATGTCGACTCAAACGGAAAGCTGAAACCTAGTGGTAAACATGGAGCTAATACAGCCAATGTGAAACGATATATTGACTTTGCTTCAAAACATGGAATAAATAATTTTTTAGCGGAAGGGTGGAACACAGGTTGGGAAGAATGGTATGGCTATTGGAAAGAAGATATTTTCGATTTTATAACTCCTTATCCTGATTTTGATATTGAGGAAATAGCATCTTATGCAAAATCTAAAAAGGTATCACTCTTAATGCACCACGAAACATCAGGTTCGGTAACTAATTATGAAAGGCAAATGGATACTGCATACCGAATGATGAAACATTATGAATACCCATTTGTAAAAACAGGTCATGTTGGTAGAATTATTCCTCGTGGAGAACACCATGATGGACAATGGATGGTTAATTACTATTCACGTGTGGCACAAAAAACAGCTGATTATAAGATTATGGTTGATATGCATGAAGTAGTTCGTCCAACAGGATTACAGCGTACCTATCCAAATTGGCTTGCTTGCGAATCGGGCAGAGGTAATGAGGTTAACGGCTTTACCCGTGAAGGTACTGCTCCTTCTCATGAAACCATTTTGCCTTTCACCCGTTTAGTTGGCGGACCGATGGATTTTACTCCGGGATTATTCAAATTACGGAATTATAATGAAGCCGGTTTTTCTGTTCATACTACTCTGGCTAAACAACTTGCCTTGTATGTAGTGTTTTATAGTCCGGTACAAATGCTTGCCGATTTACCCGAAAATTACGAAAAAAAACCGGATGCTTTTGAATTTCTCAAAGAAGTACCTGTAGAATGGGACAAAACACTTTATTTGGATGCTGAACCGGGAGAATTTCTTATGACAGCCCGTCAGCAAAAGGACTCTGAAAATTGGTATGTCGGGGCAATCACAAATGAAAACAGTCGTTCGTTAGACATTTCACTTTCATTTCTTGACAAAGGGAAAAATTACATTGCCACCATCTATTCAGATGCAATTGATGCAAGTTGGAAAGACAATCCTGAAGCATATACAATCAAAAAAATGAAAGTTACAGCTAAAACAAATCTTAAAATTAAATTAGCAGATGGTGGTGGAGTTGCAATAAGTATAAAACCTGAATAAAAATAAACTGGTTGAATAATACTATTAATCGTATATAAAAAATGACAATGACAAACATATCAACATTTATTTCTTTTGAAGTAGAAAAAAATGAATAAAGAGCATTTTTACAAATTGACAGTACAGTGGACAGGAAATAAGGGAAACGGAACACTCAACTACCGTGCATATGAGAGAAATCATGTCATTTCAGCCGACAACAAGGAAACTATTCTGGCTTCAGCTGATCCGGCTTTTCGTGGCGACAAAACGAAATATAATCCAGAAGAACTTCTATTGGCTTCTATATCGAGTTGCCATATGTTGTGGTTCTTGCATTTATGTGCTGACAATGGCATAATTGTCATTGACTATATTGACAACCCAACCGGAATAATGGAAGAAACAGAAAATGGTGGTGGAAAATTCAAAGAAGTGATATTAAATCCGATAGTAACAGTTAATGACATAACTTCACCTGACAAACTTAACGATTTACATAAGAAAGCAAATGAACTTTGTTTTATTGCGAACTCTGTGAATTTTATCGTGAAACATAATCCGACAGCGAAAATGACCGAAAACAATTAAGCATTTGAAAACAAAACTAATTACAACCAAGCTGCTAGCACATAACACACACTCGGTCGTTAATACTTAAAGTGAAAAAACAAGAAAACGTATTTTAGACGAGCAATATGGAAAAAACCAAGTTTTACAGAATAACTGACATTGACAATTCAGAACATTATACTTGGGGAAAAATTTGTGATGGTTGGCATTTTATTAAAACGGAGAGTTTGTCAGTCATAAGAGAAACAATGCCAAAAGAAACTCAAGAGAAAAAACATTTTCACACAAAAGCACTCCAATTTTTCTATATACTATCTGGCGAGGCAACATTTGAAATAGATGAGCAACTCTATGTTATAAAAGAAAATCAAGGAATTACAATCAAACCAAAGGAAAAACATAAAATCATGAACAACACGGATTTTGATTTGAAATTTATGGTGATTTCAAACCCACCTTCTCATGGTGATAGAATTGATATTGAATAAACTATAATTCACAAAGCGAATAAGAAGAATTGTAGTTTTGTTTGGCCGTAATTAGTAATGCTATCGAAAACAAAAACACCGGTACTATTTCGGCTGAGAGAAAGAGAAACAAAATATAGAACTTATAAACAGAGACTTACAACTCTTAAAATTAAATTAGCAGATGGTGGTGGAGTTTGAATAAGTGCAAAACCTGAATAAAAATAAACTGGTTGGATCGTACTAATAATGGTTTAAAAATAATGAAAATAAAAATTTCTTTTTTGCTGCAAATTGTGTTTTTATTCCTGATTGTAAATTTTATACAAGCTCAGAAGAACATAAAAACTGAATCCATACTGGAAAATCCACTAACATTCAATTCTGTTAAGAATGATTTCATTTATGATATTAAACTTCCTGAAAAATTATACTTTTCATCTTCAATTGGAATATCAGTTGATGTAAAAAATACAGGTAAAAATACTTTCAGATTGGAGGCTAATCTAAATGATGATCCTTGGCAAAACAGTACAATAATTGTTAAGTCAGGGAAACAAAAAACACTTCAGGTTATCATTCAAAGACGATTGGAAAATGATAAAACTATTTTCCCCGGAATGCATGGAATACCTGGTGGAGCAATGAGGACTAATGTTAAACCACCAAAAACTGATGCTGGGATTGAAAAAATTACCATTAAAGTTTTTAGCAAAGGAAATGTATCTTTTACAATTTCTGAAATTAAACCATTTGGTGAGTTTATTTCAGTTCAGAAAATTTCAGAAAATTCCGGATTTTTCCCATTTATTGATGAGTTTGGACAATATAAGCATACATCCTGGAAAGAAAAAACAGTAGCTGATTCATCATTAAAGCAAGCAATTAAAAACGAAAATTCTACTCTCAAATTAATGCCAGAACCAAATGGAAGAAATTCTTTTGGCGGTTGGAAAGACGGTCCTAGACTGAAAGCTACAGGCAACTTCAGAACTGAAAAGCTTAATGGTAAATGGTGGTTGGTTGATCCTGATGGTTGCCTTTTTTGGTCACAAGGGATAACATGTATTAATTTCTTAGGAGCTTTAACGCCAATTTCAAATCGGACTAATTTCTTTGAAAACCTGCCGGATAGAAATGGTCCTATGGGGGAATTTTATTCAATAGGCAAAAATGGAGACACATTTTTTAATTATACCCAAGCCAATCTTTTCAGAAAATATGGTCAGCAATGGAAAGAAAAAGCTACCGAAAACACCTTGAAAAGACTTAAAAGTTGGGGCATTAATTCATTCGGAAACTGGTCAGATCCGAATATTTACCTTTCTGCCAAAAACAGGATGCCTTATACAGTTGGTATAGGTTCATCCAATTTCCCTAATGTTTTTGATCCTTCTTTCAGGGAGTCTGTCAAAAAATCGCTGCTAAGTCTTGATGCAAGAATAAAAGACGATCCTTATTGTATTGGTTTTTTTATTGACAATGAAATTGACATGTATCGAATTACTGCTCGATTACTCATGCAATCCGGTGATGGTAAATCAGGATTGCCTTTTTTCGATTATTTAAAAAGTAAATATACATCAATAGAAAACCTGAATAAAAATTGGAAAACAACATATAGTAATTGGCAACAAGTTGAAACCATAACCAAATTGCCGGTAAGTGCAAAAATTGATATTCAAATCTTTGATTTAAAAATACTTGATGAGTATTATAAAATATGTAGAGAGGAACTTAAAAGTTTTGCTCCTAATAAACTCTATTTTGGATCAAGATTGCACTGTCATTATTATCCCGATGACCAGAGTGAAGTGAAAATTATTGAAGTTGCAGCAAAATATTGTGATGTAGTTTGTTTTAACCGCTACCGTTTTTCGGCTGAAGAGCTTATTCTTCCATTCGGGATTGATAAGCCAACACTGATTGGGGAATTTCATTTTGGAACACTCGATCGAGGAATGTTACATGTTGGTTTGAGAGGGGTGGCTAATCAGAATCAAAGGGCAGAAACTTACAGTAGTTATGTGGAAGGTGCATTGAATAATCCTCAAATTGTCGGAACACATTGGTTTCAGTATTGCGATCAGGCCATCTCAGGACGGGTTGATGGAGAAAATTATCAAATTGGTTTTGTTGATGTTTGCGATAATCCTTACCCTGAAATTGTAGATGCAGCACGAAAGATTGGAAATAAAATGTACAAAATAAGATATGGGAAATAAGATTTTTTAAAATTTCAATCACTTATAAAAAAAATATTAATTCAATAACAATGCTACTTCAATGAAAATTCAACAATATAAAATAATTATTCTCATTCTTTCAATTATTTATTCAAGCCAATCAACAAGCTGCAAAGCCGAAAATTTAATCGCAAAATCATCCATCACTAAGGACAGTATAAATTTTGCCAAAGGTGCAGATATTAGCTGGTTGCCTCAGATGGAAGCTGCCGGTTATAAATTTTACAGCGACAGTGGAGTGGTTGAAGATTGTTTCAAAATTCTGAAAGATCACGGCATCAATTCCATCCGGTTGCGAAGCTGGGTTAATCCATCGAATGACCCTAAACACGGTCATTGTAGCAAAACAGAAACTGTGGCAATGGCTGTTCGGGCTAAACAATGGGGAATGCGGGTTATGATAGATTTTCATTACAGTGACTCATGGGCAGATCCTTCCAAGCAACAAAAACCCAAAGCGTGGGAAGGACTTAACTTTGAACAATTACAACAGGCACTTTACGAATACACCCTCGATGTAATGACTGCACTAAAAACTGCCGGCGTTAGACCCGAATGGGTACAAGTGGGAAATGAAACGCCCACCGGAATGATTTATCCTGAAGGAAGTACAAACAATTGGTCTCAATTGGCATTGCTTATTAACAAAGGTTATGATGCCATTAAAGCTGTTTGTCCTACTTCTAAAGTCATTCTCCATATTGATCAGGGAAATTATAATACCCGTTTTCGCAGGTGGTTTGATGCGGCCAAAGCAAATGGAGCAAAGTACGATATTATAGGTATGTCTTACTATCCATACTATTTGGGTGATTCACACCCTGATTATTCGCTTTCAATCAATGATTTGGCAAACAATATGAAAGACATGGCAAGCCGCTATGAAAAAGAAGTGATGGTGGTAGAAGTTGGTGGAGAAGATAATAAGGATCAAAATACATACGAAATGCTGGTGGCTGTTCAACAAAAAACGAAGGATGTGCCAAACAATAAAGGAATAGGTGTTTTCTACTGGGAACCCGAAGGAGCTCGTACATGGAGTCATTATGTGCTTAATTGCTGGGGAAGTGATGGAAAACCAACCAAAGCACTGGATGCATTTAAGTAATCTTCAATCAATCATTTAATATTTAATTAAGTTGGGTTCATCGTACTAATTAATTTATTTTTGTATTTTTCCCATTTTAAAATGTAACAATATAATATATTTTCGGTATAGTCGTAACCTTTAGCTCTGCTCAAACTTTTGGTACATGGTATAACCAGAATAATAATTATTGATTGTTTATAATTTAGAAAGTTTTGTTTGAAAAATTCAGGTCTCATTTTTCTTTTAGGTGTTGGGTTTGAAAACGTAAAATCAATTATTAATTTTTATCAAACTATCAATCATATAATTATGAAATAATAATTCGTCAATAAAATATTATGAATGCAACACCACTTGTTATTTCAGCCATTCTGATTCTAATAATCGCTTATCGGTTTTATATTAGTTTCGTTGCTGCAAAAATAGCCACCATCAACGACAGCAATATAACTCCATCAGGTCGGCTGTACGATGGCCAAAATTATGTACCTATGAGCAAATGGGTATTGTTTGGTCATCATTTTGCGGCTATTGCAGGAGCTGGACCTTTGGTAGGACCCGTTTTAGCTGCTCAGTTCGGATACTTCCCCGGTTTTGTATGGATGCTGGTGGGTTCGGTTTTTGCAGGAGCTGTACACGATTTTATCATTCTTTTTGCTTCTACCCGTTCGGATGGCAAATCGTTGGCCGAAATAGCACGAACAGAAATAAATAAAGTAAGTGGTTTTACAGCTTCCATAGCCATACTTTTGATTTTGATTATCGCCATGGCCGGTTTGGGACTGGTTGTGGTAAATGCATTGTCCGAAAGTTCGTGGGGTACTTTTACCATTGCCTCCACCATTCCAATTGCTTTGTTTATGGGTGTATGGATGTTCAAATTCCGCAAAGGCAAAACGGTTGAAGCTACTATTATTGGAGTAACATTATTGACTTTGACTGTAATTTTTGGACGATATATTCCAAATTCTCCGTTTGCTTCGTGGTTTACATTTGATCATAAAACGTTGACAATTTTACTTGTTAGTTACGGTTTTGCAGCATCAGTCTTACCAGTTTGGCTGTTGCTTTCACCACGCGATTATCTGAGTTCAATCATGAAAATTGCAGTAATTGCAATGCTTGCCATTGGTGTAATAGTTGTTGGTCCAACTTTACACATGCCTGCTTTTACGCCATTTATCCACGGTGGTGGACCCATCATCCCCGGAACACTTTTCCCATACTTATTTATTACTATCGCCTGTGGTGCAATATCGGGATTTCATGCGCTGGTAAGTTCGGGGACAACTCCCAAAATGATAATGAAGGAATCGCATATCAAAAGTATTGCTGCCGGTTCTATGTTGGTTGAAGCCATGGTAAGCATTCTGGCGCTGATTGCTGCTTCCAGTTTGTTGCCACTCGATTATTTTGCAATAAATGTTCCTGCCGAGAAATTTGCTGCGATTCTACCTAAACTTCATGCAATGGGCTTTACCGATACTAACCTGACTCAACTTTCGGCTGAAGTGGGCGAAAAAATTGCCGGACGAACCGGCGGTGCCGTTTCTTTGGGCGTAGGTATGGCTCAGATATTCTCTGCTATTCCGGGTTTAAATGGTTTAATGTCGTATTGGTATCATTTTGCCATTATGTTTGAAGCCTTGTTTATCCTTACAACTATCGATGCCGGAACACGTATTGGACGATTTGTTTTGCAGGAAATGCTTGGAAAAGTATATGCCCCCTTTGGACGGACTAACTGGTTGCCCGGAAATATAATCGCCAGTCTTTTGATTGTTTTATGTTGGGGATATTTTATTTACACCGGAAGTGTTTCTACTATCTGGCCCATGTTTGGTACAGCCAATCAATTGCTTGCATCCATTGCTTTAGCCGTGGGGACAAGCTACATCATCAATCTTGGCAAAATAAAATATGCGTGGATAACCATTGTTCCTTTTGTTTTTATTGGATTTACCACACTTTATGCAGGTTTTGCCAATATCATCAATATTTATTTTCCTCAGGTTTTGAAAAGCGAAACCAGAATTCAGGGTATAATAAACCTTACCTTATCGGGAGTGATAATATTTTGTGCCTGTGTGGTGTTTTATAATGCAATACCTAAATGGGTGAAGGCATATTCGAAAATAAAACAATAAGATTAAATTTTTAAGTCTCTTAGTATTATTAGTTGACCTTTAGTAGCAGTTATTTGAAGAGAAACTCATAGTCATTTCTTAAAGAAATTCATCAATATATGTTTTTAAATTCATCTTTCAAACGTTTCATTTCAATAGCCATTATTCTCATTTTGAGGACAGCTGTTTTGTGTGGTACAGAGCAAAATAGGGCTAATAATGTCCAGAAACGCTTTACCCTTATGGGATTGGGAGATTCTATTACCCAGGGTGGCGAAGGTTTTGAGTCCTATCTTTATCCGCTATGGGAGAAACTTTTCACTGCAGGTTATCAATTCGAATTTATAGGTCCAAATTCAACAGAGTGTCGCATTGGTACACTTATGAATGCTGGATTTAGAGGAAAGAATGCAGAGTTTCTTGATCAATGTATTGACAGTATTTACAGGAAATATCCAGCAAATATTGTTCTACTTCACACCGGGCATAATCATTTTGATACCGAAAAACCTGTCATAGGAATTATAGCTGCCCAAGAATCTATTATTAAAAAAATTATTGCAATAAACCCCAACGTAAAAATTCTTGTTGCTCAGGTTATTCCAAGTACTAAATTGCCTAAGTATTCATACATCAATGAGTTGAATGAGAATATACTTTTGATGGTCGGGCGTATAAATAACAAAAATGTTATTTTAGTAAATCAGGGAAAAGATTTTGATTGTACCAAATATACTATTAATGATCAGGTACATCCAAATAATGCTGGTGCTGAAAAAATTGCTGAAGTATGGTTTCAAAGTTTGAAAAAAATGCTGTCTTCATCGGAGCAAATATTTCATCCCGAAATTATTAGCTATAAAAAAATTGGAAATGTTGACTTGAAACTACATATTTTTAAACCGGAACATTTAAAACAAGGAGAACACTATCCTGTGATTGTTTATTTCTTTGGAGGAGGATGGAGAGTAGGAACTCCACTTCAATTTTATAGAGAATGTGCATATTATGCCTCAAAAGGAATGATAGCTATTTCTGCTGAATACAGAATTTCGTTTCTCCATAAAACTACTCCTTTCGAAAGTGTGGAAGATGCAAGGGATGTAATTAAATGGCTTCGTAAGAATGCAGAAAAATTAAACATTGACCCAAAGCGAATTGCGGCGGCTGGAGCTTCTGCAGGAGGACAATTGGCTGCTGTAACAGGAATTATAACGAAAGATTCATCAAATATTTCGTCTAAACCAAATTTATTAGTTTTATATTATCCGGTGATTGACAATGGAGAAGGTGGTTTTGGTCCGACGGATATGAAAAGAAGGTATCGGGAAATTTCACCTCTGCATAATATCGATAAATCTGCTCCACCTACACTTTTTATTGTAGGAACAAAAGACACAGCAATTCCTGTGAAAACTGCTCAGGAATTTTATAACAGAATGAATAAAAATGGGGTCTATTGTGAACTTCATTTGTTTAAAGGAGCTGGTCATCCTATTTTTCAATACCGAAATAATTTAACGAAAGAATATTATACAATTCAAAGTATTACAAATAAGTTTCTTTTTAAATATGGTTTCTTAAACAAATAAAATATATGAAAAAAACAATTATTCTATTGATGGTTTTTGCAGTAATTAGTATTTACGCGCAAAAAAAGAGCACGCTACTTATCGAAGCGGAAAGTTTTAACAACAAAGGTGGTTGGGTAGTCGATCAGCAGAGTATGGATATAATGGGTTCCCCTTATCTGATGGCTCACGGAATGGGTATTCCTGTAGAGGATGCTTCAACTATAGTCCAGTTTCCTAAAACAGGAATTTATCAAGTTTTTGTACGGACACGCAATTGGGTAAAACGCTGGAATAACGTAGAAGCACCTGGTAAATTCAAATTAATCATTGATAATTTCATGCTTGATACTGTTTTTGGAACTAACACAGAAGAATGGAATTGGCAAAAAGGGGGGAGTGTAGAAATAAAATCAAAAAAAGTATCTGTATCACTCAAAGATCTAACCGGTTTCAATGGTCGTTGTGATGCTATTATTTTCAGTTCCGATCCCGGCTTTGTTCCTTCTGCTGATATAAAAGAAATTGAAGCTTTACGAACTAAATTAAATCCTACTATTGCAAAACCAATAAATGAAGGTAATTTCGATTTTGTAGTTGTTGGAGGTGGTATGGCCGGAACATGTGCGGCAATTTCTGCTGCCAGATTAGGTTTGAAAGTGGCACTTATTCAGGATAGACCAATTTTGGGGGGTAATAATAGTTCTGATGTACGGGTACATTTGGGGGCTCGAATTGGCATGGAACCTTTTCCTGCTATTGGGAACCTTGTAAACGAAATAGGGCCATTGAAAAGAGGAAACGCTCAACCAAAGGAAAATTATGAGGATGAGAAAAAATATCAGGCTGTAAAAGCTGAAATAAATATCAGATTGTTCCTCAATCACAGAGCCAATGCTGTTAGCATGAAAAATGGAAAAATTGAAAGTATTCAGGCAGTAGATATTGAAACTGGTCAAAAAAAACTTTTTCTAGCTCCGCTTTTTGCCGATTGTACTGGAGATGCAACTATTGGTATTCTTGCAGGAGCTAAGTATATGACTGGTAGAGAAAGTTCCAAACAATTCGGTGAAACTAGAGCTCCTGAAAAAAGCGACTCGCTTACAATGGGTTCTTCAGTTCAATGGTTTGCCATTTCCAAACAAAGCGACTCCCCTTTTATTGATATAAATTGGGGGTTACCTTGGGATGAGAGTAAAGCACAAAGATTAACTCGTGGTGACTGGGATTGGGAAACAGGTATGGGATTGAATCAAATAACTGAAATTGAGCGGATAAGAGATTATGGTTTGTTGGTGGTTTATTCAAATTGGTCTTATTTGAAAAATCATTCGCGAAGTAAATCTGAATTTGCCAATAAACAATTGGAATGGGTTGCTTATATTGCAGGAAAGCGTGAATCGAATCGTTTGGTAGGTGATTATATCCTGACTGAAATCGATTTAACAAAGCCAAATATTTATCCGGATGGAACAGCTTCCAGTACCTGGACTATAGATTTGCATACTCCCGACCCTGAAAATGCAAAATTATTTACAGGAGCTCCTTTTAAGTCGATAGCAGTTCATACCGAGATTTATCCTTATCCAATACCTTTCCGCTGTTTGTATTCAATAAATGTACCCAATTTAATGATGGCTGGTCGGGATATTAGTGTAACCCATGTAGCATTAGGATCAGTAAGACTTATGCGAACATCTGGTATGATGGGTGAAGTACTTGGGATGGCCGCTTCAATTTGCAAAAAAGAAAAAATAAATCCACGTGAACTGTATAAAAACTATTTCCCGGAATTAGTGAACTTAATGAAGCTTGGAGTTGGAAAAAAACTTCCAAATGTGCAGAATTATAATATAGGTGTTTCAAAATTAAAACCATAATAGCAAAAAGAATTAGTCAAAAGTCTCTTTAAATCGTGGGCTTCGATTTGCCTGTATCATGGGTTGCATATAATAAGATTCAAAAGAAGAGGCACTGCATCTATGAATGGTGCTGCATTTCAATTAAAAGGAAAAGTGATTATGCAAAAATAGGCCATCTAAAAACAGATTATCGAATGGATCAGAATTACCTTTTAGATGAAAAAGGAATTCAGATTAATGCATACATGGCTTCAGCAGCTTGGAATATCAAGAAAAAGATTAAATAGCTTAAGAAAAAGTTTTTTTATTTCTTTTTACGAATACTTTTTCCAAAAAATGTTGTCTGCTTTACCCCTTGAAAATGTATTTATAAGGAACGACTAGATAAACTTTTTTAAATGAGAATTCCTAAGTTAATATTGGCTTTTGTTTTTTGTGCAATCAATCAGACACTTTGTCTTAGTGAAAATAATTTTACCAAGGCGAAATGGATTTGGTATAGCTTTGATAAAGAACCAAATTGCTGGGCTGAATTCGAAACAAGTTTTTATTCAATAACAGATTCGGAACAATTTGTTGCAAATATTGCAGTTGATTCAAAATACTGGTTATGGGTGAATGATAGTTTAATAATCAGGGAGGGAGGATTAAAAAGAGGACCAAACCCCTTCGATACGTATTACGATCAGCATTTGATTGAAAAAGGCATAATGCAGGGTTCTAATAAAATTAAAATTCTTGTTTGGTATTGGGGTGTGAATAGTTCCTCCCATAAATCAAGCGGAAAACCCGGTTTAATATTCGAATTAAAAGATAAAGATGGAGAAACTGTATGTAAAAGTGATGAGTCATGGTATTCAAAAAAGGCTAATGCATACAAACCAACAAAAATGTCATTGTTTAATAATCAAAATATCCTTTCGGAATGGCCAATTCAGTATGATGCATCCAATATTGATACACAGCCTTTAAAACATTCTGTTATAATTGGAGATATCAATTGCTCTCCATGGAATAAACTAATTAAAAGACCGGTTCCCTTTTGGAAAGATTCTGAATTAAGAACGTATTCAAGCAGTTTGACTTTCCCCTTTAAATTCGATAAAGATACTATAATTCGTTGTTGGCTTCCATACAATATGCAAGTTTACCCCTATATCCATTTAAATTCAACATCGGGGAAGAAGATTGGAATTAAGGCGGAACGCAGCTGGAATGAGAACTCATATATCACGACTAATGGAATACAGGTTTACGAAGTTAAAGCTTGGGGTAATGGACATTTTGTTGATTATTCAATCCCTGCCAATGTTGAAATATTGGAATTGAAATTTAGACAGACTTCATACGATGCTGATATTACAGGTTCATTCAAGAGTTCGGATAAAGATCTGAATAAATTATGGTTAAAATCAGCAAGATCTACAATTTTAAGTATGAGGGATAATTATATGGATTGTCCGGATAGAGAACGATCACAGTGGATTCATGATGCTGTAAACATGTCAGAATTTGCCTATTATGCCCTTGATAGAAAAGCTGATTCGCTCACAAAAAAAATGATTCATGAATTTATAGATTGGCGCTCTCCCGAAGGAATTTTATGGGGAGCTGTGCCAACAGGTCGATTTTTAAACTCGTACAGGGAATTTACAACCAGCAGCTTAATTGGTATAAGTGTAGGGATTTATGAATATTTTATTCAGACGGGTGACAGCTCTATCATAAAACAATCTTATGAACCGATTAGAAAATATCTGCTGGAAATATGGGAAATGGATAATAATGGGTTGGTAAAACACCGTGGTTCATGGAAAACTGAGTGGGCTTCAGGCACACAGAATTGGAATGATTGGGGATCTACAGATCAGGACTGGTACTTGCTTGAAAATTGCTGGTATTACCAAAGTTTGAAAAGAGCTAAATTATTTGCTGAAATAACCGGAAACTTTGAGGATGTACCGAAGTATTTGAAAAGAATGAAGTCAATTGAAAAAGTGTTTGATAATTATTTTTGGCAAAATGATGGTTATCGTTCTCCAAACTATATTGGTAGAACCGATGATCGTAGCAATGCATTAAGTATTTATTCTGGCTTAGCTTCAAAGAAAAACTGGAATAAAATTGCGCTGTTGCTTTCTGAAAACAGGATGGCTAGTATTTATTTTGAAAAATATGTGCTTGAAGCTTTGTATATAATTGGAAAAACAGACATTGCCTATGCAAGATTAAAAGCAAGGTATGAATATGAAATTAAATCTACCTATACCACATTGCCTGAAAATTTTGGCGAGGATTCAAATCATGGTTGGGGAGGTGCCCCATTACTCATTGCCAGTAAATATATTGCAGGAGTTGCCCCTATTACTCCAGGTTACGGTTATTTTAGCATAAAACCTCAAATAGGGAACTTAAATTATCTTAATGTCACAGTCCCTTCAGTTAAAGGAAGTATTAAACTTGAAATTAAACGAGAAAAACAACAATGCATAATAAGAGTTATTGTACCTATTGGGACAACCGCTAAAATTGAGATTCCAACTAATATTAACGGGAATGTAACAGTTTCAAAAATATTGCTAAATGGCAAGAAATTAACTGGTTATAAGTACAAAAATAATGAATATTGCATTTCTTTGAATGACGGCGAATCGGTTCTCCAATTAAATTAATTTTCTTGAACACAAAAACAGAAACGAGCAAGAATATTTATATCAACTTAATCATAATCAAATAAATCTCGAATGATTGCAAACAGTATTTTAGCATTCCATTGAACTATTATTTTTAATTTATTTCATGAATAAAACATCATTGATCCCTTTATTTCTATTGTTATTTTATGCTTCCTATATCCAAAACAATATGCGAACATATGGTATGATGGGTGTAGCACATGAGATGGCCGCTTCAATTTGCAAAAAAGAAAAAATAAATCCACGTGAACTGTATAAAAACTATTTCCCGGAATTAGTGAACTTAATGAAGCTTGGAGTTGGAAAAAAACTTCCAAATGTGCAGAATTATAATATAGGTGTTTCAAAATTAAAACCATAATCGCAAAAAGAATTAGTCAAAAGTCTCTTTGAATTGTGTTCTTTGACTTGACTGTTTCAATAGTTTGGAAATAACAAGGTTCAAAAGAACTGGGTAAATAGCAAATCAAGCTTGGATTTATTACTTTAAAATTTAGTTCATTTATTATGAAAAAAATCATTGGAATTTTGTTTTTATTTTTGGGCTTAGTTCAATTTCTATCAGCTCAATCAATCATCCAAAACCCTTATGGGCGGCAAAATGCTCAATCCTTAAATGGTAAATGGGATGCGATAATTGACCCATTTTGCAGGGGTGAAGAAACCAAATTCTATCTTCTTAAAACTCCGCAGAAAAAAAGTGATTTTGTGGAATATTCATTTGATAATACGCTTCAATTAGATGTTCCGGGAGATTTCAATTCGCAATTGCCGGAATTGAAATATTACGAAGGAAATATATGGTATCGCCACAAAATAAATATCACCAAACAGAACTCGAACCGAAAATTTATCTATTTTGCAGGTGCAAATTACTTAACCACCGTATGGCTGAATGGCGTACAGATTGGAAAACACGAGGGTGGATTTACAGCATTTCAATTCGAAATTTCAATGCAATTGAAAGAAGGTGAGAATAACCTTGTTGTTTTGGTAAATAATAATCGAAAAGTAGATGGAATTCCGGCAATGAATTTCGATTGGTGGAATTATGGCGGGATTCTTCGGGATGTATTTCTGATTGAAACTCCAACTACTTACATTAGTGATTATCAAATTCAATTGAAGAAAAATACACCTGATTTAATTCAGGGATATGTAAAACTGGAAGGTGCAACGATTACTCAGACTTTAGAGCTTGCCATCCCTGAATTAAAGATAAAGCAGAAACTCACAACTGACGAAAATGGACTTGCGGTTTTTGAGATTAAATCAAAACCCGTTTTGTGGGAACCATCGAATCCAAAATTATACAAAGTTACTGTTTCTACAAATGCAGATGTGGTAAGTGATGAGATTGGATTTCGAACCATTGAAACAAAAGGACGTGATATTTTACTGAATGGAAAATCAATATTCTTAAAAGGAGTGAATTTCCATGAAGAAATTCCTCAACGGCTCGGGCGTGCTTATTCAGAAGCCGATGCGGTAATGATTTTGAGTGAAGTGAAAGCATTGGGTTGTAACTTTGCCAGAACCGCTCACTACCCTCAAAACGAGCGAATTGTCCGTTTGGCTGAGAAAATGGGCATTATGCTTTGGGAAGAAATTCCACTTTGGCAGGGAATTGAATTTACAAATCCCGTGATTTTGGGTAAAGCCAAAAATATGCTGCAAGATATGATTTGTCGCGATAAAAACCGCGCAGGAATCATCATTTGGAGCATTGCTAACGAAACTCGACCATCGGAAGGTCGTGACAAAGTCCTTATTGATTTGGTAAGTAAAACCCACGAACTTGATAACTCACGTTTGGTAAGTGCTGCTTTTGATAATCTTAGTTTTGATAAGGATTCTCTTTGTTTTAAGCTCAATGATAATCTGGCAAAAGTGGTTGATATAGTAGGGATTAATAAGTATTTAGGTTGGTATACTCCATTCCCAACCAATCCAGAAAAAATTAAATGGAATATTGAAGTAAACAAACCGTTAATCATGTCTGAATTTGGTGGAGAATCGCTTTATGGGCAGCATGGATCGGTTGATGTGGCGCAATCATGGAGTGAAGAATATCAGGAGGAAATTTATAAAAATAATTTAATTGCATTTAAAAATATACCAAATTTACGAGGAACAACTCCATGGGTGCTTTTTGATTTTCGTTCGCCAAGACGGTTATTGCCAAATTTTCAGGATGGTTGGAATCGCAAAGGACTTGTTTCTGATAAAGGACTTCGGAAAAAGGCCTGGTATATAATGAAAAAATATTATGAGGAGGTTGGGAAATAGATAATCTCGGAATTATAATTTCAATTTCACTTACCCATATTTAGGCTGTTCATTCTTTTATTAACTCAGTTATTGAGTACTAAAACCAATTTTTACACCCTTTTGGAAACAAAGCTGTTTTTGGCTTTGATGTATTAAGAGGCATGTTTAGATTTTGTAAAAGAGCAGAGCGAGTATATTTGAAGGTTTAATAAACCTATAATCCAAATTTAATTTTATAATTCGCAGTATGAGAAAAATTAAACTTTTTCTTAGTTCAGTTTTATTTTTGATATTTGCAGGAATTTTCATGTCTGCTACACCTGTAAAAGTGATGCCTACAGGTGATTCGCTTACTGCACAAAATACACCCGGTTATAGAGGTTATTTATTTCAAATGCTGAAAGATTCCGGACTCATTCGGAGAAAATAATTTTTTGATATTAGTTTTAACGAATAGTTCTAAACTTCTCATATACAACTGTTGGTAATAATTAATAAATTTACAAGTAATCAAGTTACAATATCAGGAATCACAAACAAATTTTAATCGGTTTATGAAACAAATTTTTAAATTTTCAGCAATTATCTTATTTATAGTGATACAAGGTATCCAACAGGCATTCTGTTGCTCAACATTTTGTTTAAAAGATGGCCAAACCATAATTTTTGGCAGAAGTTATGATTGGAATTTTGGGTATGGATATATGATGACCAATCTCCGAAATATTAAAAAGACCCGATATCCTATATACAGTGAATCGCAAGCTAGTTGGACATCAAAATATGGTAGTGTTACATTTAATCAATATGGTAGAGAATATCCAATCGGAGGTATAAACGAAACTGGATTAGTTGTTGAAGTAATGACGTTGGATGATATTCAGTATCCTAATCAGGATGAAAGGACAGCAATAGATGAGTTAGGCTGGGTGCAATATCAATTAGATAATTCGGCTTCTATAAAAGATGTTATTGAAAGCGATAAAAATATTAGGATCTCAAAAAGAACAATTGCAAAGCTTCATTTTTTAATTACAGATAAAAGTGGAAAAACTTTGATAGTTGAATTCCTAAATGGTAAAGCATCATTTTATTCTGATGAACACTTACCCTTACCCTGTTTGACAAATGATACTTATTCTAATTCTTTAAACTATTTAAGAAAACACAGGGGATTTGGAGGAGAAACACCAATAGATTATCAAAACCACTCGTCTGGTAATTCTCTTGAAAGATTTGCCATTATTTCAGACATGTTAAGTAAATATAAAACAAATAAAAATATTTCTATAATAGATTATTCATTTGATATTTTAGATAAAGTGAAAGATGAAAAGAGGTCTCAATTTCAAGTAGTTTATAATATTAAACAGAAAAAGATTTATTTTCGGTCTCTTCAATCACATCAAATAAAATCAGTAACACTTGACAGTTTTAATTTCGATTGTGCTTCAAAACCAATGATGGTTGATATTAACTCATCGTTTGACGGCAATATTAACAATAGATTTATACCATATGATTCAAAAACAAATAAAGAGCTTGTAATTAAAGCCTATCGAGAAACAGGGATTAATTTGCCTGAAAAAGTGTTGTCATTATTAGCAGAATGGACTGATAATTTAAAATGTTCAGATTAAATAAAAACTTAGCCATAAAGTTTTTTAAGGTTTTATCCCTTATTAATCTTTCTTGTATCTTGAAAAGTAATCACTTTGAAATAGTGAACTAGACTTACTGAAATTTGTAGACAATAATTCCCACAATCAATATAATTCACTAATGAAAATATTCCGAAAGTTTACTCTATTGTTAATTTATATTACACAATCAGGTTTATTTATTTCTGCTACAATTAAAGTAAAATCGAGGAAAATATGCTTTTCCCAAATCCGGCAATTGATAAAATAAGTATTAAAGATACTGTTGGTGAAATTGAAATCACAAACCTTTTAGGTACAACCGTTAAAACTATTAAAAATTACAACGGAGAATCAATCAACTTAAATCGTTTAAATAGTGGTATTTATATTGCAAAAACAAAAAATGGTGCATTTCAATTTATAAAACTCTAAAATCAAAATACGAATAAATTAATAAATTAAACAATGAAAACAAAACAATTACTTCTAACAGGATTTTTGCTTCTATTCGCATTGTCTATCAGTGCAGGTGTTACTATTTTGCCAAATGATCCAAATATTCAATACATTGGCAGATTTAATAAAACAAATCCCCTTGCTCCAACAATTACGTGGACTGGCGACGCTATTAAAATCAACTTTCAAGGAACTTCATTACAAGTTAAAATAAGCAGTTGGACAGCAATTAAGTACTATGTAACAATTGATGGTGTCACTAATTTTTTCACTTTTACCAATAATTCAGGGTCAAGCTACACCTACACTTTATGTTCCGGTTTGACTGATGGGAATCATAGTGCAACTATATTCAAACGCAATAATCCTGAGCAACCACAAACTTTTTACGGCTTTATACTCGATGATGGAAAAACTCTACTTCCGCCACCCGATAGAAAAATTAGAAAAATAGAATTTTATGGTGATTCTCAAACGCTGGGTGCTCAGGTTGAAGTACCTGGTTTAGGTCCGGATATATCTTCAGGCTATGACAACAATTATTATTCCTATGATGCAATTACAGCACGGGCTCTTAATGCAGAATATACTTGTGTAGCAAAGAATGGAGCAACCCTGACAACAAAATCTACAAATAATATACCTTCTGTGTATGACAGAGTCGGATCTGATACTAGTAACCCGCTTTGGGATTTTAGCTGGATAGGTGATGTGGTTTGTGTTAATTTGGGCGTAAATGATGATTATACTCTTCCAGCAGATTTTACGAGTACATATATAACTTTTGTACAAAGAATCAGGACTAATAATCCAAATGCATACATTTTTTTATTAGCGGGGCCACTTGGCACTTCAAGTACGCTAAAAAACGCTATCAAGGCAACGGTTACAACAATGAATACAGCAGGAGATTCAAAGGTTTATTATTATGCTTTCACTACTCAAATTACTCATAGTGGTCATCCCAGAACAGCTGAGAATGTTGCTTGTGCTAAAGAATTAGTTGCACAGATAAAATCAGTAATCTGGAGTGAAACAATTCCAAATCTTTCTGTCGAAGATACTTATATTACTCCAATCCCTATTCCCTTAAATGTTGGTTCAACGGAGCAATTAAACTCAACAGTTACTCCATTTGATGCTATTGATAAAGTTGTAAGTTGGACATCTTCGAATGAAGCTGTTTTGAAAGTTAATTCAACAGGATTGGTTACTGCTATAGGAGGAGGTACAGCTAATATTACAGCAACATCTCACGATGGTAATAAAAGTTTTACAGTTAGCATTACAGTTAGTGGTCCAAGTGGTTTATTGACACCCAAAAAGGAAGATAATATGATTCAACTTTATCCAAATCCATTAACCGGACGAATATTAAATATCAATTCTACTGAAGTTACGGGTGAAAAATATTTGTCAATTTTTGATGTTACCGGGAAAATGGTTTTTTCTAAAAAACTACAAAATTCAGATTCACAGGCTGTCAATTTAAACAGTATCAATTTAAAAGGTTCTTACATTGCTAAAATCAGTAATGACAAATTCTCAAAATCGCAATTATTAATTATTCAATAATTTAAAGTTGCATAATATTTTATAAATGAAAAACACCCGATATTTTATTAGATTTATCTTTCTGTCATTCCTCTTTTTTTTGAAAATTACTACAACTAACGCTGAGGAAAAAATACCTAAACTCATTGTTTTGCACCCAAAAATTACTGAAAAAGCGGTAGTAAATCCCGGAAAAGGTTGGGTAAGCTATGGTTCTGTCAAAAAACAACCAAAAGAAGTGCTAGATTTGGTTTCATTGGGCTATAAAAGGTATATTTGGGGAGAGATTGAGCCAAAAGAAGGAGAATATGATTGGAGTGTAATAGATAATGATTTAAAAGAATGGGCCGAAAGTGGAAGGAAATTTTCTTTTGGAATTATGTGTGCAAATACTCATTCAAAAGAATTCTGGACTACTCCAAAATGGGTTTTTGATGCAGGTGCAAAATATGAAACATTCAATTTAAATAATCCTAAACTAATTACAACCGGAATTCCCGGATTAAAATTGGTACCAGTTTTTGATGATTCTGTTTATTTGCAAAAGTTGAAAGTTTTTGTAACAGCATTGGCAAAAAGATATGACGGAAACCCTGACATTGCATTTATTGATATTCGGTCGTATGGAAACTGGGGCGAAGGCCACATGTATCCGTTTAATAAGGCCGAATTAACTCCCGAAAAATATATGCAGCACATCAAGATTCACTGTGATGCGTTTAAAAAAACATTACTTCAAATTCCCGGAGGAAAAAAAGAATATTTAAATCTTCAACAACAAGCAGTTTCAATGGGCGTAGGCCTTAGAATGGATGGAGTTTGTGGCAATTGTAATGGCACGGCTGTAGCAATTTGTGATGGAAAAATGCCGGCTGTATTCGAGTTTTATGGAAACTACGAGATGATGGAAAAGTTGGGTTGGTGGTATGGCAAAAAAGATAATGAGGGAAGAGGATTTACACTCGAATCGTGCATTGAAAATGGAAAGCCAACTTACTGTGACCTTAGCAGGGGTGGTAAATCAGGATTGGCATTATTGAAAAAAGAGCCGGAATTGATTCAAAAGCTTACTAATCGTTTGGGCTATCATTTTGTAATAAACAAAGTCACTTTCCCTGAGAAACTATCTTCAAAAAAGGTGAATATTATCACTACCAACTGGGAGAATCGGGGTATTACTCAAATTTATTTTCCGGTTAAAGTGGTTTATGCACTTATTTCAACCGACGGTAAAATTGTATCGACCTGTAATGCCGATATTTCACGCCCAACTGAATGGAAATCGGACAAACCAATCAGCTCATCCGATCAATTAAATTTCAAGACAGCAAAAAAAGGAAAATATACCCTGGCAGTTGGAATCCTTCAGCCAACAGATGGCGAAAAACCATCAATTAAACTGGGGATAGAATTAAAAAATGAAAATGGTTGGTATCAATTGGGTAAAGTAATCTTAGATTAACACCTTGCAATTTAGCTAAATATATAAAGATGAAGAATAGTTTTGGTCTTATTATTTGCTTATTTTTCACACTAAGTATTTATTCTCAAAACGAAAACCGAAAAACTATCCTTCTCGACGAAGGTTGGAAGTTTTCATTTGGTGAAAATAAAGCAGCTTCTGCTTTGAATTATATCGATTCAACATGGGAAACAGTCAGAGTTCCCCATGATTGGGCAATCCGAAAACCATTCGATTTGAATCAGGATATGCAATGGGTTCGCGTAAAAGAGGATGGCGACAAAGTAGCTAAGCTCAGAACCGGCAGAACCGGAGCACTACCCATTTTTGGAATTGGCTGGTATCGGAAAACCATCGAAATTCCTGAATCAGATGCAGGAAAAAAGATTTTCATTGAATTTGATGGTGCTATGAGCCAAGCCAAAGTTTATTGCAACGGCGAATTTGTGGGTGAATGGCCTTACGGATACAGTTCTTTTTCATTTGAATTGACAAAATACTTAAAACCTGGCAAGAAGAATATTCTTGCAGTGAGGTTGGAAAACAAAACCGAATCATCGCGTTGGTATTCCGGTGCCGGAATTTATCGAAATGTAAGGTTGTTGACTCTCAATCCGATTCATGTGGAACATTGGGGTACTTACATTACCACGCCTGAAATTACTACTAAGAAAGCAACCGTATCCATACAGACTAAGATTATTAATCAATCAACTGTTTCGGAGAAAGTAGAATTAGTTACTGAAATATTCAGTTCAACCGGAGAAAAAGTAGCTGGTTCGAAAACAGTTAAACAGGTAAATGCTGAAGAACAATTTGCTCAAACTTTTCAAATTAAAAATCCGGTTTTGTGGGATATAAATTCCCCTACACGATATAAAGCTGTTACCAACGTTTTTGTTGGTAAAAAATTAGTAGATACGTACGAAACCCCGTTTGGCATTCGAAGCATTCGATTTGATAAAGACAAAGGATTTTTTCTGAACGAAAAGCACATCAAGCTTCAGGGTGTTTGTCTTCATCACGATTTAGGACCGCTGGGAGCAGCTGTAAATTATCGTGCAACCGAGCGTCAGCTCGAAATCCTAAAAGAAATGGGTTGCAATGCCATTCGTACATCTCACAATCCACCTTCACCAGAATTGCTCGAACTCTGTGACAAAATGGGTTTTGTTGTAATGGTAGAGTCATTCGACGAATGGAAATTAGGGAAAAATGTAAACGGCTACAATCGCTTTTTCAATGAATGGGCTGAAAAAGATATGGTTTCCATGATTCATCGTGATAGAAATCATCCATCCGTAATCATGTGGAGCATTGGCAACGAAATTGGCGAACAAGATGTGGCGACCGGAAAAAATACTGCTCAGTTTCTCGTTGATATTTGCCATCGGGAAGATCCGACTCGCCCAACTACTGCCGGTTTTGACAGACCAAACGGTGCACTCAAAAATGCATTGACTGATGTTGTTGACCTTGTGGGATTTAATTACAAACCTCATTTATATCAAAAAGTACATCAGGAACATCCAAATTATGTCCTTTTTGGTAGTGAAACTGCCTCAACTCTCAGTTCGCGTGGCGTTTACAAATTTCCGGCAAAAGTGGTTAAAAGTCCATGGTACGAGGACTACCAAACGTCAAGTTATGATTTGGAATTCCCCGGATGGGCTTCAACACCCGACACAGAATTTGAAAAGCAGGATGAATGTGATTTTATTCTGGGTGAATTTGTCTGGACCGGCTTTGATTATTTAGGCGAACCAACACCCTACAACGAAGGCACACCAGCCAAAAGCTCTTATTTTGGAATTGTTGATTTGGCCGGATTGAGAAAAGACCGTTTTTATTTATATCAGAGCCGCTGGAGTTCAAAACCAGTTTTACATTTGTTGCCACATTGGAACTGGGAAGGAAAGGAAGGCGATACTATTCCGGTATTCTGTTATACAAATTACCCCAAAGTGGAACTTTTTGTAAATGGGAAAAGCATGGGAGTAAAATCGAAAAGTACAACCGGCACTTACGAAAAATATCGCTTGATGTGGAACAATATTATGTACCAACCGGGTGAAATCAAAGTGGTTGCGTATGAAAATAATGGAAATATTGCAGCTACAGAAGTCATAAAAACAGCAGGTAAACCAGCCAAAATAAAACTTACTGCCGACAGAACCACAATAACTGCGGATGGAAAGGATTTGTCGTATGTAACGGTAGAAATAACCGATAAAGATGGCAATCTCTGTCCGAATGCTCAACGGCTTTTATTTTTCAAAACACAAGGTGAAGGATCACTGAAAGCACTTTGTAATGGAGATCCAACTGATTTGACTTCATTTGCATCAAATTACATGAAAGTTTTCAATGGCAAAATGGTGGCAATAATCAGTTCGAACAAAAGTGCTGGGAAAATTAAACTTACGGTTTCGGGTGAAAACTTGACGAACAATGAAATTGAGATTAATACTAAATAAGAACATAAAAATTTTTAAAATGAAGAGCAAATTATTTTATATTGGATTTTATACAATGTTGGCAATGAATCTATTTGCTGGTGGTAGAGTTATTGAAAGTATCGAAATGAAAAGCAAAATATTGAATTCGTCAGTAAATTATTCAGTATATTTGCCTGCCAATTATGAAACGTCACAACGTTCATATCCTGTGGTTTACTTACTACATGGAGGCGGTGATGATGAAACTTCGTGGATTCAATTTGGAGAATTGGATAAATATCTTGATGAAAGTATTCAAAATGGTATTTTTCCTCCTGCTATTTTTATATTGCCTAACGGTAAGCTAACCTGTTTTAGCAATGACGTTGAGAAAAAAAATGCATGGCGGGATATGTTTGTTAATGAGCTTATTCCTACTGTAGAAAAAGCATATCGAATCAGATCCAAAAGAGAATTCAGAGCTATTGCAGGAAACTCTATGGGTGGTTTTGGAGCACTTTCAGTAGCATTAAATTATCCGGAATTGTTCTCAACTTGTATTCCTATGAGCGCAGCTATTTTGACAGATGAAGATGTTGTTAATATGGATGATGTAAGATATTCACAACATTTTGCACAACTGTGTGGAATTGGTTTAAAAGGAAATGACCGTTTAACTGATAGTTGGAAAGCAATTAGTCCATTCTATCTGATTGAAAAATATGCAAATAATAAAATGAATCCTATCCGATTTTATTTTGATTGTGGAGATAAAGATTTTCTGACAAAAGGAAATATGCTAATGCACATAAAAATGAATGAACTTAAAATACCTCATGAATTTAGAATTAGAGGTGGAAATCACAGTTGGCCTTATTGGCGTTCAGGTTTTGTAGATGAACTGAAGTTTATTGGAGATGGATTTCATAGGTAGAAATTTAAAAATCAACGAATTAATATTACTTTATTTAAAGTAAATGAGAAATGTACTTTTGTTAATTATTATTTCGTTAAATTTTATTGTTTGTGGTAACATTCATGCTCAAATCACTGCCACACAAATGGGAATGCTTGATTTTAAAATAGATCAGAATCTTACAGCAGCAGATATGAATGGTACTAATGATGTGACTTCCAAACTTCAGGATGCTGTTAATAATGCACGAAATGCGTACAAAGCATTATTCATTCCTTCAGGCACTTACAAAGTTTCGAATACGATTAATTGTATCTATGATGAAACGGCAAATCCAATAAAGGCTACACATATAATTGGGTCTGCGGTTAATCACCCATTAATCAAACTGATAGATAATACTTCATCAGTTTTTAATACAGTTTCATTACCTAATGCAGTTTTTGAATATCATACAAATAATTCCAGTCATGGAACTGATTGGGTTATGGAAGGTGGAATTCGTGGAATTGATTTGGATTTAGGCACAGGAAATCCTGGTGCCGTTGGAATTTATTGGGGTTGTGCACAACATGGATATGTTGAAGATATAAATATAAATGCTCGAAATGCTTTTGCAGGATTAACCAGTGCAGGAGGAGCAAATAGCTTGGTTGCCAATGTATCAGTAACCGGAGGTCAATACGGTATGTATTTACATCCTACAACAGGTTGGAATATGCAGGAATCTCCTCAAAATACCATTGTTGGATGTACTTTTACAAATCAAACCAATGTTCCTTTGTATTTGTGGGGTTGGGGTGGTATAACTTTAGTGGGTATTAATATTGTGTCAAGCACAACCAAAGCAATTGTAATGGAATGTAGTACTTATTCGGCAGTGTGTGAATTTCCGTTTTCGATTAATGATTCTAAAATTGAGTTTTCAACTCCAAGTACATCAAATGTTGGAATTTCAAATCCATTGCACGGAACAGTTTCAATGCGTGGAGTTTATGTAAAAGGTTCCGGAATAATATCAAACAATAATGGCGATGAAAACCTATTGCCAAAAGGACTTTTGACAGATTGGACTTATGTAGCCGCATATAATTATATTGACAAAAATCCCAGAAATGATGATAGTGGTACGCTATATCCCGGAACTAATTATGATGCTACTTCCGGAATACCATATAAAACCTGTATTGCATTAACCAGCGTTGCAAACCCACCTGCAGATCTTACATCCAAACATATTTGGCCTTCAACACCTTCGTTTGAAGATACAGGTGCAGTTTTAGTAACGACCGTTGCCGGTTTGCAATCTGCAATTAATTCCAATTCAAAAGTATGTCTGGCTAAAGGAAGATATATTTTAGCTACTCCATTGACATTAAAAGCCAATACCGTATTAATTGGTTGTCCGGGATATGGTACTTGCGGAGCAATTTTAAATTATGGTTGGAGTCCAACTTCACAAACCTGGTTGATTAACACTGAAGATAATGCTTCTGCAACAACCTATTTGATGGATATAACAACAGATCCAGAAACGGCTGATTATCTTGGCAGTTTAAACTGGAGAGCAGGAGCCAATTCAATAATCCGCGACGTGTGGTTTGATAAAAGTTTTGATTGGACAGAAAAAAACCTTAGCCGTTTATATTTCTCCGGAAATGGTGGAGGAAAAGTATTCAATTATTGTGATGATAAAAATTTCAGCGACCCAATCACTTCGGTAAACGTGAATCATCGAAAAGTGAAAATATCGGGTACATCTCAGCAATTAAATTTTTACGGATTGGATCTCGAAAGAGGTGGTTCTGCTACCGCGGAATCTACTTTTCCGATGTGTGAAATAACAAATTCAACAAACATAAATATTTATGGAGCAAAAACCGAAACATATCAACCATATACTGCAATCACCAATAGTTCTAATATATTTCTCACCAATATTATTTGTTTGCCCCCAGGTTTATCAACATCTTCCAATTTAATTGAAATTTATGGCACTTCAACTAAAATTGAAATTGCCAATGCAATGTATATCAGACCAAAAACGACAACCTGTTATATTGTAAAAGATCCATGGAACACAAATACTCCCTTCAGAACTACACATTTGGGATTATATGACAGGGATTTCAGCTCATATCATAATACCTGTGTTGCAAAAATCGTAAATACAATTAAGGAAAAGAATTGGAATATCTATCCAAATCCGGCTAAGTCAATCATTAAAATAACTTCAAATTCAATAAATAGCATGAGTTGTAGTGCATTTATTTATAATACATTAGGAGAAATAATTAAAAATATTGATTTAAATCAAAATCAAACTCAAGTAGATTTATCAGCTCAACCAAATGGATTATACATGATTATAATTCAAAACGAATTGGGTCATAAAGAGCAAATTGAAATAATAAAAAACTAACTTTTTTGAATCCAAACCACCAACATCCTTCTTTAATTTAGAAATATATCTTTGAAAAATACCACATTATTTAATTTCTATTACTAATAACATATAGTATTATTTAACGAATCTAATGAGTACTCAATAAATGTTCTCTACACTTTATAGAAATTGGATTTCTTTGGAAAATTATTTTAAAAACAAGTATAAATTTAAAAACAATTTTAAAATCAACGAAAAATGAAAAAAATTACCTTATTCATTGCACTATTGTGCAGTATTTCAGCGTTTTCCACAAGTTATGTGTTACAACCCACACGTTATCTGGTACAACAATTTGGTCAGAATGTATGGAATGGAACTACCTCGTCCGGCACAGTCGTTACCTTAGGTGCTGCTCAGACCTTCGGCGCATGGTATAATGCAACTGCTATGACTTCCGGATCGGAAGTTTGGATGTTAGCAGGTTCTTATACCATTGCAGAAAGCATAACACTTAAACCAAACGTGCATCTTTACGGCAGTTTTGCAGGTACTGAAACTTCAACTACTGGACGAACTCAAGGAGCAAATCCGTGGGATTTTTCAACAAACAAGACTACTATAAATGGAGGCGGTGGCAATTATTCTGTAGGTCGTCTCTTTAATGCTTTATGCACACAGACAACTTATACTGATGGAATAGAGTTTACAAATTTTAATAGGTCGAATAGTGGTTCTAGTACTATACAGGTAAGGGCATTTGAAATTATGCAAAATTGTATTGTTTCTTACACTAAAAACACGGGAGTTAGCGGATCAGGTACTGGTAGAGGTGCCGGAGTGTATATGGACAATAGTCAGGTACTTAATTCATACATACATCATAACGAATGCGCGATAGGAACTGGTGTCACAGGTACTTTTAATGCTTATGGTGGTGGAATATGGATATCTGCTACCTCTACATCTGCGACAGTGAAAGGTTGTACCTTCGAAAGTAATACCGCAACAGAAGCCGGTGGAGCTATATGGATGGATAATGCCATTGGAACAATTGAAAATTGTACTTTCAAGACAAATAAGGTTTTGGCAAGTACTTATTATGGTGGCACAGGTGGCGGTGCAATAGCTTCATATAGTTCTAATACCGGAAGTCTTTCCATAAAGAATTGTCAGTTTATTCAAAACACAACTACAGGGGTTGGAAACTACGGAAACGGTGGTGCTGTTTATTTAAAAGTGAATGCAAATGCGACTATTGATGGTTGTTCGTTTATTGGTAATACGGCTAATGCAATAACTGGCGATGCAATCAGAGGTGGTGGAGCAGTAAATTTGGCATATAATACTTCAGCAACAACTCCAATTGTCAAGAATTGCACATTCAGAGACAATAAGCTCACAACGAACACTCCTGAAACCCTTGCTGCTGAAGCTCAGGGGAGTGCTCTGCTTTTAAATACAGCAACAACGGTACAAAATTGCATATTTGCCAATAATACATCCACGGGCGTAGGAAGTACTGTGTTTATAAAAGTAAATGGCTGCAAAATATTTAACAGTGTATTTGCCAAAAATCTCACCACTGGTAGTGGCAGGGCACTTAATACGCTAACCAGGACTACTACTTTAACCAATTGTATATTCTGGGGCAATTCATTAGTGTCACCGGCAATAACAAATGCAAGTTCTGGTACAACCGGAACGTATAATGCTTTTGATACCGATGAGTCTACACAGACAGCTTACTATGGTACAGGAAGTATCAATACCCTTACTGCTAGCAATACATTTGTTTCTCCAACAACTTCAGTAGGTGCAAACACCGATCTAACAGTAGGTGCGGCTGCAAGTTGGAGATTATTCTTTTCTTGTCCGGCAGTTGATGCAGGCACGGATTTAACGTTGTCCGGTGTAACTACAGATATATCGGGTACTCCACGCCCACAGGGAACACGTTTTGATATGGGAGCTTACGAAACCAGTGTTACAGGAACAACTGCTATAAATGAACTTGCAAGCAGCTTAGTTAAATATTATTCGACAAATCAAACAATTGAACTTCAAGGGGTAAGAGTAGGTGAAAAAGTAGATGTTTATGGAGTAACAGGTAATCTGCTTTATAGTAAAATAGCAGCAAATACTTCTGTTTCAATTCCTTCTGCAACTGGTGTATTCTTGGTTCGGGTTTCTGGTAATATATCTAAGGTATTAGTCAAATAAGATTTCAGAGAGCTAAATCAAAAATATTTGATTTAGCTCTCATATTTATAAAATCTTTACACGATTGTATTAAAAATAATTCTTTATTTTGACTCCTTTTGATGAGTACTAAAAAAAGATTTTTTTCCCTTTTAAATATCAATTAAATTAATCATTAAAATTTAAACATTATGAAATTTAAACATTACTTTTTAGCTATTATTGCAACTACCATGTTTGCAACTACAAATGCGCAGGAAACTTTAATAAATGCAGGTTTTAAAACATTTCATCAAGATGCCAATTGGGCATGGTGGCCTGACGGTTGGTTTTATGATGGTTGTCCCTGGACAACTGGCAGTATTACTTCAAATTTAAACAAAGGACTTCAATTTGAAGGTGCTGGTGCCAGTGTCACAAATAAAGTTGGTGTTAGGGAAGTATATCAGAACGTTAAATTAGGCATTGGTACATTCGAAATAAAGGCTAATTTATCCATTGAGTTCTGGACTCCTATTCTGAAATCACCATTTGCTATCAGAGTTACCGATAGAACCGGAAAAATAATAGGCAATCTGCAATATACCCTTTCTCAGGGTAAGTATGCTACTGCAGAATATGGTCCTGCTACATTCACTACAACGGTTAATGGTACCTATAAATTTGCTATGTATTGTGATTCAATTAATGCAGGTTGCACATCTAGGTACGCTACTGTTTCTTGTAATCAGATTGATGGCAACCCCTACGATGTGGGTGCCGATCCTTATGCAGGTATTAATGATGTAAAAGCGGCTCGTTGTGATGCTTATGCATTAGGAAGTAAAATCGTATTGAGTTCTGATGAACAAATTGAAACTGTATCAATAATAAGCGTAAATGGCAGCTTAATTTCTAAAGTTGCAGTAAAAAACAATACATTTGAAATGCCAAAACCTGCACAAAAAGGGGTTTCCTTCGTAAAAATGCAAACTGCCACTCAAAATAAAGTAGTCAAAATCCAGTGATTACTGTAGAATTCTAAATACTAAAAAGGTTTAAAAACTTTTTTAGTATTTAGAATCAAATTGATTTCAAAAAACTTTTTTCTTATAAAGCCTGTAATGTGATAAGACAGGTTGTTAATATGTGGTCGTTTTCATCCCAAATCGAAAATGATTAAAGTTTTACATTAAAATATTTAACAGTTGCACTGGATACCATGTTATAACAATACATTTTAAATGCACAAATGAAAAAAGAATAGATATCGAAAAAATTCTTTTTTGGAAAACTATTGAAAAATTATTACGAACAAAAGGGTCTGATTAAAATAATTTCAATTGCTATAAATAAAGGATTCAAACTACGACGATTTAAATAACTTTATATATAATATTTATGAAAATTACAAAAATAGGTAGAATGTTTAGTCGAAAATCATTTCGGATGCTGGGATTAATACTTATAATCGCACTTCAGGCTTTTAGCTCTGTTGGAAAAGCACAATCGAATTTTACATTAATCGTTGAAAATAAACCATTGAAACAGGTATTATCAACTATTGAATCAAAAGCCAAAGTCGTATTTTTCTATAACGACAAGGATGTGGATTTGAGTCGTTATGTAAAAGTTAGTCTTACCAATCAATCACTAACCAAAATTTTGGATGAAGTATTCAGGAATAGTCCAAATGATTATAGAATTGATGAAAAACAAATATATATAACAAAAAAAAAACAAGTTGCGCAACCAAAACTAACAGTAAAAACGAATATAATTACCGGTAAAGTAATGGATGAAAGAGGTGATCCATTAATTGGAGCATCTGTAATGATTAAAGGAGAAAATAGAGGTACAATTACGGATATTAATGGAAAATTTAGTATTGATACCAATGAGCGTTCTGAATTAGTTTTTTCGTACATTAGTTTTGATGCGAAAACAGTTTCTGTTAATGCTAAAAATCAAGTACAGGTTATTTTACAAGAGAGTAAAAAAGCACTTCAGGAGGTTATCGTTGTTGGGTATGGTCAACAGAAAAAAGAAAGTGTGGTTGGTGCAATTGCACAAGCAAAAGGGGAAGATTTAATGCGAACCGGTATTACTACCAATGTTGGACAAACACTTACGGGACTTTTACCCGGAGTGGTTACAACTACTACTACTGGGATGCCGGGACAGGAAGACCCCTCAATCAGAATACGTGGACTTTCATCATGGAATGGTTCATCACCATTAGTACTGATAGACGGAGTAGAACGTAGTATGAGCGACATTGATGTAGGTCAGATCGAATCAATATCAGTTTTAAAAGATGCTTCTGCAACAGCAGTTTTTGGTGTAAAAGGTGCTGAAGGCGTTATTTTGATAATGACTAAAAGAGGAAAAGAAGGTAAAGCTCAGGTTTCATTTTCATCGAGTCTTACTGCAAAATTTGTATCCAGAATACCTTCTAAAATGGATTCTTACGATTCATTTGCCTACCAAAATGAGGTATTGGAAAGAAATAATCCGGCTAATTCAAACAACTGGAATTGGTATGAACCTCAGGGAGAGTTAAATAAATACAGATACCCCACTTCACCCGATGACCCCTACAATTATCCAAATGTTAATTGGGCGAACGAGGTTGTAAAACCAGTAGCTTTTACTCAACGGTACGACCTCAATATTACAGGTGGAACAAATTTTGCAAAATATTTTGCTGCCATGTCCTACGTTAAAGATGACGATTTATTAAAATCAGGAATTGATGTAGGATTACCATATACTCCAAAATGGGGATTTGAACATTATAATTTTCGATCTAATATCGATTTGAATATTACAAAATCAACTGTTTTCTCAGTTAACCTCGCCGGCTCTGTTCGTATTAAGAATGGTTATGATAATGCAGTATCACAAATTTGGAGTGCATTTTATCAAAGATCACCGGCTGCTTTTCCAATTCGTTATCCTGATGGAGCTTTTGGATTTAATGTGAACAGGCCAAGTGATATTAATCCTATCCGGGTACTAAGCGGAAGTTCAGGACTTTCTACGGCTTATACAACAAGACTTTCCTCAGATTTTACGCTGAAACAAAATTTTGATTTTATAACAAAAGGATTGACTGCACAAGCATCTTTATCTTTTGATAACGGTTTATATTCAGCATCTTCAATTTCATATATAGATCTTTTAGCAAAAAGTGTTTCTAAAACCGGTGTTGTAGACTATAGCCCAGTAAACGGTGGAAATGATATGGATTTTTTTCAAATACCGGGAACTCTTAATCCTGAATCTTTTAACGTGAGTTCAACCACACGAAGATTGTATTATAAAGGACAAGTTAATTATGCCCGAACTTTTGGTTTGCATGAAGTTACTGGCCTGGCTTTAATGAGTCGTGAACAATTAACTTCAGGAAGTGAATTTCCTCATTTCCGCGAAGATTGGGTGGGTCGAATAACGTACGGTTATGCTGATAAGTATTTTGTTGAAGCGAATGGTGCTTATAATGGATCTGAAAAATTTGCTCCCGCATACCGCTTTGCTTTTTTTCCATCTGTTGGTTTAGGATGGATGATTTCGAACGAGAAATTTATGAAATTCGACTGGTTGGAAAAATTAAAAATCAGATATTCTATTGGTAAAGTGGGAAGTGACAATTTTACTTCTCCACGATGGTCATACATGTCCGGTTGGGCTGCAACTAGTTCTGTTAACAAAGCTGTTTTTGGTACTACTTTCATTAGTCCTGGTGTTGGACCCGGAGCAACGTATGCTCAATATACTGAATCAGTGGTAGGTAACCCTGATTTACATTGGGAAGTTTCACAAAAGCAAAACTTCGGTTTGGATTTCTCACTTTTTAAGGGAATATTTTCCGGATCATTTGAAGTATTTAGAGATGACAGATCTGATGTATTTCTTTCCGCAACTGCTCGATCTAGTTCAACTCCGGGTTACTTTGGTGCAGCACCTGTTGCTGCAAATATTGGAAAAGTATTAAACCAGGGCTTTGAATTCGATGTAAAATTACAAAATACTTGGAATGGACTTCATGCATGGACTAGATTGAATTTCTCAATGGCAAAAGACCTGGTTATTTATGCTGAAGATCCTGCACTACGTCCTGATTATCAAAAAAATGCCGGTTTCCAGATTGGACAACCTAAATTATTAGTAGAACAACCCGGCTATACAAAGAGTTGGGACGATGTTTATGGAAAAGTAGGGTTTGAAACAAATGCTCTTCGACTGCCGGGAGGGGTGGTAAACATAGATTATAATGGTGATGGTGTAATTAATGCCAATGATCAAATTGCTGTAGGATATCCAAACCGTCCGCAAGATACCTACAATTTCTTTTTAGGTGCCGATTATAAAGGATTTAGTTTTATGGTTCAATTTCTGGGTGGATACAATATAAATCAAAATGTAAATTCATATCAGGCAGCATTAGATTTAAAATCTCCCACTATTAGTACTGCAGTAGCAGATTACTGGACCCCCGATAATCCAAATGCTGTATATCCACTTGGCAGTACAAGTCCCACTAGAAACATGTTGATTGATGCATCTTTTCTTAGATTAAAAAATGTTGAACTGGGCTATACCTTGAGTAATCATTGGTTAAAGTTATTGAGGATTAGTCAGATGAAATTAACGTTATCAGGAAATGATTTAATTTTATGGTCAAGATTACCGGATGACAGGGAACAAAACATCGATATTTGGAATCAAGCCCAAACGCTATATCCTATGTTAAAAAGAGTAAATGTTGGTCTTAATCTCACTTTCTAATACTATATTATTATGATTAAACGTAATTTTTTTTATATTTTTATTGTTGGAGTATTTGTCGCCACGACTTTAACATCGTGTGCTGACTATTTGAATAAAGCTCCTGAGGCTGGACTTACATCGGATGATATTTTTAAGTCTTTCGATAAATTTCAGGGATTTATTGAAGAGGGTTATTGGTATATGGAAGATCCATCGACAAGTTTTAGTAGTGTTCAATTTAATTTTGGAGATGATATTTATATGCCCAGATCCGAGTTTATGGGTTCAAAAAATTCTGATTATAGAGTATGGGAGACAAGCCAGGTATGTATTTTCTATGCTAATAGTTATAAATACCTTCCTACTAACGGTTCGGGTGACGATGGTCAATCTCAGGTTGGTTACTGGGATGGTGGCTGGTTAGGAATCAGAAAAGCAAATATCGCTTTAGCTAATCTTAATAAATTAGTTATACCTTACAAAGGTGCACCTTTGCAGGAACAAAAAGATTTAATTGAGGGGCAAGCTTTATTTCTTAGGGCCTATTTACATTTTCATATTATCAGAGTTTGGGGTGGTATGCCTTATATCACAAGTCAACTATTCCCTGCAGATCCAATGAAATTTCCAAGATTAAATTATGCCCAATCATCTGATATGATTGAAAAAGATTTGTTAAGGGCTGCTGAATTACTTCCTACTGATTGGGATCAAACTGCAACGGGTCAAATTACTTCTGGTAATAATGCCGGAAGATTTACAAAAGGGGCAGCTTATGCCTTACTTGGCAAAGTAATGTTGTATGCCGGTAGTCCGTTAATGAATGGCGAATCAACTGGTAGTTATACCTATAATAAAGACTATTGTGCAAAAGCTTCAAAATATTTTGCTGAAGTACTGAAACTTTCGGCTATTACAGGAGGAACAGTATATGATTTGTTGCCATGGTCTAATTACAGTGATAATTTCTATACTTATCAAAATATAATACCCTGTAGTGGAAAAGAAGGAATTTTATCACCTCCAATTCTGGCACATTTAAGAAAAACTCAAATTGGAGACTTTTTAAATTCAATGGGAGGCTGGAGTTTGGGTTGTGGTCCCTTTGAAAATTATGTGCAGTATTTTGGAATGAACAATGGAGAAAATTTTGATCCGAATGTCTATAATACTCCTTCTATCAATCCATGGGCAAATCGTGATCCTCGTTTTTATAAAAACATTGTAACCGATGGTTCTACACTTATGTATAATCCCTCAGGTAGCCCTAAAGCTAATCCGGCTCAATTTTATTTAGGTGGAAGAGATCGGAATGGGGGTGGAAATAGCGATACAGGTTATGGCTGGCAAAAATTCAGAGATAGCACCCTCTATGCCACTTCATCAACTCAATGGTCGCAATCAATTAATCGAAGACTTCCGAATATCCGTTTAGCAGATGTGTATTTAATGTATGCTGAAGCTGTTAACGAAGCCTATGGTTGGAATGCGACTGATCCTGCCATAAATGTAACAGCGTGGGCTGCAGTAAATGCTGTTCGCAGTAGAGTCTTGCTTCCAAGTGGCACACCGCTTCCATTACTTGCTAAATTTTACAATTCTAATGCTGCTTTACGTGAAACCATTCGCCGGGAAAGAGCAGTAGAATTAGCTTTTGAAGGTCATCGCTGGTATGATTTAAGACGTTGGTATGTAGCTGATCAGCCTGAATATATGCGAATGGATGTATTGGACTTCGATCAAGCACATACCTATTTTAAAATAAGACCTATTGCTACAAAAGTTTTTCAAAAGAAACATTTTTGGTTTCCTATTAAAGATTCTCAAACTCAGATTTATCCTGATTTCGGACAAAATCCTGGATGGTAAATCCTATAATCACATTAACATTAGAAAATATATTATGAATAAAACAATAAATAGTGGTATTATCTTCCTTGTTATTTTACTTACGGGATTAGTGCTTCCTGAGGGAACTTGGGCACAAAAGCCTAAGACCGATAAAGCTGAAATCACCTTTGATGGTAAAGTAGTGGATATGAATGGAAAACCAATTGAAAATGCTTTGATTTACGCAAATCAGGGCGGAACAATAATTGCTACAGATAAAGATGGGATTTTTAAGGTTAAAATAGCTGCTAATTCCGATTTATTAGTTGAGCTTAAAGGGTTCAAAGCAAAAACGATTAGTTCAATGTCTGACCAACATACAATAACACTTTTAGAAGATAATGAAATATACGATTGGACTTCAAAAATACCTGTTGCATATCGTTTATCTAATAAAAATCAATTAGTCGGGAATGTACAGGCTATTGAGGTACGCGAAGTCTTGAAAACAAACAATGTTAGCCGCTTTCAAAGTCTCCTTGATATTTATGGCTCTGGTTTAAGAGGGGGGATTAATCTTTTGGGAATAGGCGATGCATTGGTGGTGGTAGATGGATTACCCAGAGATCCATCAGCATTAATGCCCGAAGAAATTGAAAGTATTACACTTTTAAAAGATGTAAACTCTGCCATCATGTATGGTAGTCAGGCTAAAAATGGTGTAATTCAAATTATGACCAAACGGGGTGAGACTAATAAGAAAGTAACAAAATTCAGTATCGAGACAGGTATAAATATGCCCATTCAATTACCTAAATATCTAAATTCTCAGGATTATCTCACGCTATATAGTGAAGCACAACTAAATGATAATCCAAATAAGTTACCCGATTTTAGCACTTCTGATATTCAAAAGTACGATGGACGTAATCCTTATCAATATCCCAGTGTAGATTATTATGGTTCGGATTTTTTAAACCCGATGTCAAACAGTACCCGTTTTGTGGGTGAATTTAGTGGCGGTAATAAAGTGGCTACTTATTATACCAGCGTAGGTTGGGAGCATCAGAATCAATTGTATAAATCCCACACATATAATTATGGTTCAGATCGATTAAGAGTCCGGGGCAATGTAAATTATAATATTACGGAATATATTTCCAGTCATTTGGATGCAGCATTTGTTTTTGATATAGCTAATACTCCCCGGTCTGATTTTTATTCAATGGCTTCAACCTTTCGTCCCAATGATTATACTCCGTTGTTAACGGCTGAGATGTTTGATGACCCAACAATCATAGGTCCATTATTAAAATTTGACGGTACTTATATTTTAGGTGGCCAAAGTCTGACATCAAGAAATACCTATGGTAAAAATATCTATGGAGAACTTAATATGTCCGGATATTCCAGGAATTATAAAAATACGATGCAATTGAATACCGGGGTTTCATTTAATCTGAAAGATCTTACAGAAGGGCTGAAACTAAACGGTGATATGTCATTTGATACCTATGGTGGCTTCTCTGAACAAATTCAGAATACCTATGCATTATATGTACCGGCATGGAATGATGTATCTGGTAAAATAGCTTCCTTAACAACCATTAATAACGATACAAAAACGGGAGTTTTGACGCTAACTTCAGGTGATTTGTTCAGGAATATCAATGCAAAAATTGCGCTCGATTACGATCATATATTTAGCGAAAAACATCACGTTACATCTTCGTTATTCGGATATTATTCTGTAGCTTCAGTGTTGAATTCATTACATGCTACAACTGATGCACACCTTGGAATTCGTGCAGGTTATGAATACAAAGGGAAGTATTTAGCTGACTTTAGTGGAGCACTACAGAATTCTGTGAAATTGGCTTCAGGTCATAGAGTCGCATTTTCTCCATCTCTGGGTTTAGGCTGGGTAATTAGTAAGGAAGATTTTTGGAAAAAGAACGGTATAGTTGATTTTTTGAAATTGAAAGCGAATGGCGGTATTCTACAAACAGATGCAAATTTTGGTTTTAATCTTTACCGAGAAATATATGGTGGTGCAAACAGTTTTGGTACAGGTGACGCCAGTGGATATAATTTCAGCTCAATGATTGTAAGTCAAACCGCAAATCCGAACCTGGGAATGGAGCAAATGAAAAATATCAATGTTGGTCTTGAAGCCGCACTTTTTAATAAATCGTTGTATCTGGATGCCAGTTTCTACAAGACCCGATATGCAGGTCAAATTATACAACGATTTAATTATTATCCAACCCTGATGTCTTCATTTATACCTTTTGAAAATTATAACGAAACTGAATATACAGGTTTTGATGGTACTATTACCTATAGTAAAAAAATGGGAGATTTTTCAATTGCAGCGGCTTTTAGTTTACTTTATGCAGAGTCAAAATATATAAAAGTTGACGAAGTTCATACGAATGCATATCAGTACCTTGTCGGCACATCTCCTGATGCAATTCGTGGGTTACAATTCACAGGATTTTTTTCCACTGATGCACAAGCACAAGCCGCTAACCAACAATATGGCACAATCAGAAGAGGTGATATGTCCTATTTAGATAAAGATGGAAATGGAGTGTTAAATGATAATGATAATAGTGTTATTGGAAATTATAGTCCGAAATTTACTGAAAAATTTAATGTGAGTTTAAAATATAAAAACTTTTCATTATTTGTTGCTGCAAATGCACGATTAGGATATAACTGGGTCATGAGTGGATCTTATTTTTGGGTGGATGGTACTACTAAATACTCAAATGTAGTACTAAACAGATGGACAGATGCAACAGCTTCTACTGCTACTTATCCACGTTTAACCGCCCAAACCAGTGCAAATAATTTTAGAACTTCTGATTTTTGGTTGAGAAACGGAGACTGCTTCTCATTATCTAACGTGCAGTTAAATTATAGCTTTTCCAATAAACTACTTAAAGCAACTTTTATCAAGGATGCTTCAATCTATTTGAAAGGAGATAATTTGTTATTTCTTGCTCAAGATGCCGAATTAAGGCAAACGAGTACAAATGTTCAAACCAGAAACTTTTCTATAGGTCTTAAAATGTCATTCTAAATACTATTCTAACTATGAAACGAGCATTAAAACAGGCGTTTAAACCAAAGACCATGAATATGCGAGTTCCATTTATCCTTAATTAAAAAATAAAAAATAATTTCATGAAACGAGCATTAAAACAAGGTTTAATCCAAAAGTGATGAAAATCTAATGCGAGTTCCATACGACCTTTAAAAAATAATTATTTACGTATGAAAACAATTAATAATTTAAAATATCTTTTATTTTTAGGAATTGTGTTAGTGATGAGTGCTTGCGATTCAATGTTTAACCCTGAATTGGACAATGTTATAGGTGAAGCCAGAGCATCCACTAATCCTCAAACTGCATTGGGTTTTTTGAATTCAGCTTATGTTTCTATTCCATCAACCTATAGCTTCTCTGAATGTGCAACCGATGATGCAGTTATGAATGATCCCACAAGTTCTTACCCTCGAATGGTAGGAGGCTCCTGGAGTGCATTGTTTGATCCATTATCGAACTGGGCATCAACATATAAAGCCATCATGAATGTAAATCAGTTTATGACTTATCTTCCAAAAATAACCATCAGCTGGAGTAGTGAGACAAATGATTCGCTTTATAGACAACGTTGGACTGGTGAAGCGTATGGAATGCGTGGCTTTTTGCACCTTCAATTACTTCAGTATTATGCCGGAAAAGATAATTCGGGTAACGTTTTAGGAGTACCTTATTTAAACTCTGTATTAACTACCGACCCAAATGTATGGTCGGGTCTTAAAAGACCAGCTTTTACAGAAACTGTTGCAAAAATTGCAAGTGATTTAGATACGGCAATTGTATATTTGCCATTGGATTACACCGGAACTACAAGCATCGTTATTGGATTAAAAAATAAAGCAAGATTTACAAAACGTATTGCTTATGCTTCAAAAGCCAGGTTATATATGCATGCTGCTAGTCCATTATTTAATGCAGGTAATTATAATACAGCCTATTGTGATTCAGCAGTAAAATATTCGGTGTTGGCTATTGGTACTAATACAATTGCAACAAGCATTACCTCTCAGTTGTTTTATACAACAGATTCTCCAAGCTCTTCAGAAATTATTTGGAGAATGAATCTGATAACAGAGGCTACTACTGCTTCTGCAATGGCTGCAACCGTTGAAGCCAAAAATTATCCACCTTCAAAATCCGGTAAAGGTCAGGTGAATCCAACTCAAGAGTTTGTTGATGCTTTTCCGGATAAAAATGGCTATCCTATAACTGATCCTGCTACTGTTTACAATCCGTCAACCCCTTATTTAAACAGAAATGGCAGATTAGATACTATAGTTATTCGGGATGGAGGAAAACTTAACGGGAAAGTGATTTATACTGCAAAGAGCGATGCCATTAATGGTATTGAAAACCCGGGTGCAACTCGAACAGGATATTATCTGAAAAAATTATTAAGACCTGATGTATCTATTACGAATCCTGTAACGGGAAAGAAAAATATGTATCCTATTTTCAGAACTACTGAAATGTATTTGATTTTTGCCGAAGCTCAAACAGCCAGCAAAGGTGCCGATGTTGCTTATATGATTGGAACTAGTGCAAAATCGCCGAGAAATGTAATAATAGGCATTCGTACCAGAAGTGGAATTCCTGCAACCGATGCTTATGCAACGAGTTTAGGTTCTACTGATTTTATGAAGTTAATCAGGAATGAGCGACGAATTGAATTGGCTTTCGAAGGATTTAGGTTCTCTGATTTGAGACGTTGGATGTTGCCTTTAAATGGAACAGTGCATCGTGCAAGAATTTTAACGGCAGGTGGAACTCCTCAAATTCTGGAGATTAGCGAAGAACCAAGAAATTATTCTCAATTTATGTATTTTGCACCAATTCCAAATACCGAAATACTTAAATGTCCTAATATCGTTCAAAACACAGCACAATAAAAACTTAAATAAAATACAGTATGAATATGTTAACAAAAAATACAGCAGCTGGATTAATCTTACTTTTGATAATAGGATTTAGTTCCTGTCAAAATGATCCGAACAGTTTTTCGGACTATCTTTATACAACTACTTATTTCCCTTTCCAATACCCGGTAAGAACATTGGTATTAGGCGAAACTTCTTATTATGATAACAGCAATGATATCAATCATCGTTTTGAAATTAATGCTTCGATGGGGGGTGTCTATTCAAATACCAAAAATAGAAATGTAGGTTTTGAAGTTGATCAAACACTGGCAGATGGACTTTATTCTGTCAGTGGGACGGATACCGTTAAGTTGCAAATTCTACCTTCAAATTATTATAATGCCATCACTGTTAATAATTTCACTATACCCAGTGGAAGTTTTAATGGTGGTATAACCATTCAATTAACGGATGCATTTTTTGCTGACCCACTTTCATATTCTAAAAAATACGTTTTACCACTTAGGATTCTAAGCGCTCAAACAGACTCGATTCTAAAAGGTAAACAACAAGTTAGTGCGATACCTTCAATCATTCCTTCTGTTGCTTCCAAATGGGGAATTGATCCTCGTATTATATCTAATTGGGTTATTAAGCCAAAGAATTTTAGCATTTTTGCAGTAAACTACATAAATAAATACCACGGATATTACCTCAAGAGAGGTACGGAAACTGATGAAAATGTGGCTCCAAATGCGTTGAAGAATTACGGTTGGGAAAATACGTATATCGAAAGAACTACCTATATTCCTATACTTTCTACCCGTTCACTGAACCAGATTCTTTATGCTGATATGTGCGCTGTTTCTAAATTGAATTTCAGGTCAATTCTGACAGTCGATGCAAATAACAATGTAACAGTATCCAGCGAATTGCCAACTTCAAGTGTACAAGTAAATGGAACTGGTACTTTCGTAACTGATAAAGAACAATGGGGTGGTAAGAAAAGAATTGCATTTTATCTGAATTATCGAGTAACTAACTCCGCAACAAGCAAATCGTACAGCGTGAAAGATACTTTAGTTATTCGTGATAATAATCTTAGTTTTCAGGAGTTTACACCTCTAGTAAAGTAATACAAAAAACTTAGAAATAACCATAAAAACGCCTTGGACTGTTTAGAAATATCTAAAATGGTTCGAGGTGTTTCTATAAAACATAAACAATATATGAAACGAATTAAATTTTTAGTAATTATTTCGGTAATTACAGTATTAACTGGAAAAACACTAAGTCAAAATGTAACACAGCTCATACTTCAACCTGACGAAAAAGTTTGGGCTGGCGTAATTTTCGATGGTCATCTCATGCCGTTTTCGAAAGATTACAGTATGGATTTATATGGCAAAAATAAATCGAACCAAATTCAACCGCTTTTACTTACAAACAAAGGTCAATATGTATGGAGCGAAGAGCCATTCAAATTTGATGTCACCAAAGATTTTGTAACAATCACTGATAAATACAATAAAGTTCAGTTTGGAAGTCATGGAAAAACACTGGCTGAAGTGCAACGTTTTGTGTCCGATAAATACTTCAAAGCAAGTGGTTTAATCCCTGATAGTCTAATGTTTACTACACCTCAATACAATACCTGGATTGAGCTGAATTATCATCATAATCAGGCTGATATTCTGAAATATGCCAGAGCAATTATTGATAATGGAATGCCTCCGGGCGTTTTTATGATTGACGATACATGGCAGGAAGATTACGGATTGTGGGATTTTCATCCGGGTCGTTTCCCAAATCCAAAAGAAATGATTAAACAACTTCATGCAATGGGTTTCAAAGTCATGTTATGGGTTTGTCCGTTTGTTAGTGCCGACCAGAAACTCCTGTATTTTAATTTGAAAGATAAAAATGCTTTTTTGAAAGAGAGAAGCAATCCAACTACAACCTGGAGTTCAACGCAGAAGCCGATTATGATTCCCTGGTGGAATGGGGTTTCAGCAGAATTGGATTACTCAAGCCCAGAAGCCGTAAATTGGTTTAATGAACAATTGGATAGATTAGTGAAAGATTACGGTGTGGATGGATTTAAATTTGACGCGGCTGATTTTCATTTTTATCCGGAAAATTCGTTGAGTAAAGGAAGTGTTTCGCCCAATCGCCAATCTGAATTATACGCTCAGTTTGGTTTGCGTTTTCCATTTAATGAATATCGGGCGTGTTGGAAAATGGGTGGTCAGCCTCTTGTTCAACGCTTACAGGATAAAGCACATTCATGGGCTGAATTGCAGGTATTAATACCTCAAATTGTTGTTCAGGGTCTTTCAGGTTATCCTTTTTGCTGTCCCGATATGATTGGTGGCGGGATGTTGGGAACTTTTGAGAAAAATGGCAGTCTGAATCAGGACTTGATTGTTCGTTCAGCCCAATGTCAGGCATTGATGCCAATGATGCAATTCTCGGTTGCTCCCTGGCGTGTGTTGGATAGTTTGCATTTAGAAGCCGTGAAAAATGCGGTGAAGCTAAGGACCAAATTTGTTCCATTAATAATGAAACTGGCAAAAAATGCAGCAATAACTGGTAATCCTATTGTTCGAAACATGGAATTTGTATTCCCAGGACAAGGATTTGAAAGCATTATAAATCAGTTTATGCTGGGCGATAATATGATGGTTACACCAATGCTTGAAAACAAACAGATTAGAAACGTTATCCTGCCCAAAGGAAAATGGAAAGCGGACGATGGAAAAGTATATACAGGCGGAAAAACCTACGAAATTAATGTTCCCCTGGAACGTCTTCCTTATTTTATAAAAATAAAATAACTTCAATTTAAAAAAATATGAGAAACCTTCAAACAAACTTTTTGACTTTACTGGTGCTGGCATCAATGATAGTTAGCAATATTAAATCGCAGCAGCTAAATACACTTCAAGTTCCGAATGAAGTAAAAAACAGAATGGAACTAGCTCTTCAAAAAGCTAATTCTATGCCACTTCCAGATTGGTGTAACACGATTGAATTAAAGGAAAAAAGAAGTATTATTATTGAGAAATGTATAAGGACTTTGTATCATAATTATATAAAGCCCTCTGGCGATATATTCCATGAAGGCATACTCCCATCTCCCGGCTATTATAATTCTTTATGGTCTTGGGATAGCTGGAAACATGCGTATTCATTAGCCTATTTGGATAAAGATTTGGCTGAAAACTCAATCCGTGCTTTGTATGATTATCAAAATGAAGAAGGGATGATTCCTGATCTTGTAAATGTAAATAAGAAAAAGAATAATTGGGCAAACACTAAATCGCCATTATCTGCATGGGCAGTTTTTGAAGTATATTCGGCTACAAATGATTTAGATTTTTTAAAAGAGTTGTATCCAAAAATTTTAAGATACCATTATTGGTGGTACAAACACAGGGATGTAAATTCGAATGGAATTTGTGAGTATGGTTGTGAAAACGGTAAAAAAGAAGCAGCAAAATGGGAAAGTTGGGATGAAGCAATTCGTCAGGATACTATGGAATTGCTAAAGTGTAAATACAACTCCTATTCTATGAATATTGAAGCTGTTGATTTGAATTCATACCTGTATCTTGAAAAAGAATATTTAATTAAAATGGCTTCTGTTGTTGGCGATACGAAATCAGCAAAATCACTTCAGGACGAGAAAAAAATATTAGTTGAAAAAATTCAGAAAGTATTTTACAATAAAAAAGATGGCTTCTTTTATGATGTACGGCTTAAGGATAAATCATTTATAATGAGTAGAGAAGCATGTGGATGGTTGCCTTTGTTTGCTGGAGTTGCCACCAAACAACAAGCAAAAAGTGTGAAAGGATATATGATGAATGAAACTGCTTTTAATGCGTTTTTACCATTGCAGACAGTAAGTAAGGATAATCCAAAATATGATCCGGGACATTATTGGAGAGGTCCGGTTTGGTTAGATCAATTTTACTTTGGCTACATGGGCTTAAAAAAGTACGGCTACAAAGCTGAAGCAAATTCTCTATTGTTGAAATTTATAAAGAACTCAGATATCTCTAATCCGGGTGAAACTGTTTTACATGAATATTATAATTCTGAGAACGGGAAAGGTTCGGGTGCGGATTATTTTGGCTGGACTGCTGCTCATTTACTAATGTTGATGTTGGATAAATAGTCCTTTTTCTGAATGAAAAATTCAAGAAATATATCCTCTGAAGTCACGGTTTTACAAAGCTTTTTGTAATCAATATCCTTGAAAAGACAAGTTCCGTTGCACAGTAAATACCGGGATACATGAATGTGCTTGTATAAGGCAATGCATACTTTAAAACAAAATCTTATTTGTTTATTTCAATAAATTAATCTACATTTGTAATGGCTATTAAATTAATTTCCATTACATAAAAGTTTATTATGAAATTCTACAATAGAACAGCTGAATTGGAAAGTCTCCGACGAACAAACATTCAATCAAAGAACAGTGCTTGTTTTACTGCAGTGATAGGTCGTAGACGTATAGGGAAAACATCTTTATTAATGGAGTCGGTTAAAGGAGAACGCTATCTCTATTTATTCATATCTCGTAAAAACGAACAATTACTTTGCAATCAATTTCAAAAAGATGCCTTGGAAGCAATTAATCTTCAGATATTTGGAACTGTAACGGATTTTAGGACTTTTTTTGAGCAACTATTGATATTTTCTATAAAAGAGCCATTTACGCTTATAATTGATGAATTTCAGGAACTTGAACGGGTAAACAAATCAATTTTTAGTGACATTCAGGATTTGTGGGATAGATATAAAGATACATCAAAAATCAATTTCATTGCCTGTGGTTCAATTTACTCGATGATGAAAAAGATTTTCGAGAACGAAAAAGAACCACTTTTCGGTAGATTAACTTCCAGAATGGTTTTGCGTTCCTTTTCTATAAGCACTATAAAAGAAATTCTAAATGATTATAATCCCGGTTTTAGCTCTGAAGACATCCTCTGCTTATACATTATTACAGGAGGTGTAGCCAAATACATTACTTTGTTAATAGAATCGGGTGCTACTACCAAAGATAAAATGATTGAGTATGTTACGCGACCTGATTCACCATTTTTAACTGAAGGCAGAGACTTACTTATTTCAGAATTTGGCAAGGATTATGGCACTTATTTCTCTATTCTTCAATTGATTGCATCCGGCAAAACAGCACAAAACGAAATTGATTCTATTATTGAAAAGAATACAGGAACTTATCTTGTGAACCTTGAAGTGGAATATTCACTTATTAAAAGAAACAAACCTGTTTTTTCGAAACCCGAAAGTAGGAATATCCGTTGGAGTCTCAATGATAATTTTTTATTGTTTTGGTTCAGATTTATTTATCCAAATCAAAGTATGCTTGAATTAGGAAAAAACGATACACTAAAGGAATACATACAGCTTAATTATGAGCAGTTTAGCGGTTTAATTCTCGAACGGTATTTTCGTGATAAAATTTCGGAAGATGAGCCCATTACACAAATTGGAAATGCGTGGGATAGAAAAGGGGAAAATGAAATTGATATTGTGGCTATCGATTCAATTAACAAAAGGGCTATTCTGGCTGAAGTCAAACGAAATAAAAATAAAATCGATTTACAAAAACTGAAAGAAAAAGCTTCCAAATTTGAGAATGATTTGTCGAAATACAAAATAGAATATCGGGGATTATCGTTGGAAGATGTGTGAATAACTAAAAGAAACTGTATAAAAAATCTGATTCAATTTGCTGAATCAGATTTTTTTTATGTCGAATATTTTAATTTAACATATCTATTGAGTACTTATTTTTATTATAAGATACTTATATGTAATCATTCTTTTTGTTACTCAACTCATAACCAAAATTTAAATAATCTTTAATACTATTTTTTATGAAGAAACTTACCTTATTCGTTGCACTTTTGTGCAGTATTTCAGCGTTTTCCACACGTTATCTGGTGCAGAAAAATGGTCAGAATGTATGGAATGGAACCACATCGTCCGGCACAGTCGTTACCTTAGGTGCTGCTCAGACCTTCGGCGCATGGTATAATGCAACTGCTATGACTTCCGGCTCAGAAGTGTGGATGTTAGCAGGTACTTATACCATTGCAGAAAGCATAACACTTAAATCAAATGTGCATCTTTACGGCAGTTTCGCAGGCACTGAAACTACAACTGCCGGACGAAGTAAAGTTTCTGGAGGAAATCCCTGGGAATTTTCAAACAAGACTACTATAAATGGAAATGGAGGCAATTATTATGTAGGTCGTTTATTTAATGCTTTATGCACACAGACTACTTATACTGATGGTATAGAGTTTACAAATTTTATCAGAACGAATAGTGGTAATAGTGCTATTCAGGTAAGGGCATTTGAAATTATGCAAAATTGTATCGTTTCTTACAATAAAAACACGGGTGTATCCGGAGCATCAGCGTCTGGTAGAGGTGCTGGTGTGTATCTAAATGATGGTCAAATACTTAATTCATACATACATCACAATGATTGCTTGATAGGTACTGCCGCTCCTGCAGGTTTTTATGCCTGTGGAGGTGGAGTATTTATGGTTTATGGAACTACATCTCCCACAGTAAAAGGTTGTACCTTCGAAACTAATACAGCAACTGAAGGAGGTGGAGCTATATGGATGGATAGCGGTATTGGAACAGTTGAAAATTGCACCTTTAAAACAAATCAGGTTTTAGCAAGTACTTATTATATAGGTACCGGTGGGGGTGCAATAAGTTCATGGAGTACAAATACTGGAACTCTTTCTATAAAAAACTGTCAGTTTGTTGGAAATGTGGCTACAGGAAGTACAAATTACGGAAATGGTGGAGCTGTTTATTTGAATGTGAATACAACTACGACTATTGATGGCTGTTCATTTATTGGCAATACAGCTAATGGAATTACAGGCGATGCCATCAGAGGAGGTGGAGCTTTAAATCTAGCATATAATAATGCAGCTAAAACTACAATCGTTAAGAATTGCACATTCAGAGACAATAAACTCACAACGAACACTCCGGAAACCTCTAATAATGAAGTTCAGGGTAGTGCTCTGCTTTTAAATACTGCTACAACTGTTCAAAATTGCATATTTGCCAATAATTCATCCACGGGGGTAGGAAGTACTGTGTTTATAAAAGTAAATGGCTGCAACATATATAATAGTGTATTTGCCAAAAATCTCACTACTGGTAGTGGTAGGGCACTTAATACGCTAACCAGAACATTTACATTAACCAATTGTATGTTTTGGGGCAATTCTTTAGTATCACCTGCAATAGCAAATGCAACTACAGGAACAACCGGTACGTATAATGCGTTTGATACCGATGAGTCTTCACAGACGGGTTACTACGGCACAGGAAGTATCAAAACCCTTACTGCCAGCAATACTTTTGTTTCTCCAACAAGTTCTACCGGTGCTAACACTGATCTAACAGTCGGTGCGGCTGCCGATTGGAGTTTATTGGCAGCTTGTCCGGCAATAAATAAAGGTGCTGATTTAGCAACTTCAGGAGTTACAACAGATATTTTAGGAAATGCTCGTCCTACCGGTGCAAATGCTGTGGATATGGGAGCGTATGAATATGGATTTAGTACCGCTCAAACAATAACTTTTGGAGCATTAAGTGCAAAAACTTACGGCGATGCAACATTTACCTTAGGTGCTACTGCCACCTCAGGTCTCGCGGTTAGTTATGCAAGTTCAAATACAGCAGTTGCTACAGTATCAGGAAACACTGTAACCATTGTTGGTGCAGGTTCAACTAATATAACTGCTTCGCAGGCAGGGAATGGTAGTTTTGCTGCTGCTTCCAATGTAGTTCAGTCATTGACTGTAAATCCAAAAACACTTACACTTACAAGCGCATCAGCTACAAGCAAAACCTATACTGGTACCAATGCAGCAGTAGTTTCAGGCACACTTACCGGCATTGTCAATTCAGATGCAGTAACTTGTACAACAGGAACTTTTGCAAGCGTAAATGTAGGAGGTCCTATCGCTGTTACATGTATATTAAGTGGTGCAAAAGCTGGAAATTATTCATTGACTCAACCGGGAATATCTGCCAATATTACGGCTGCCCCACTAACCATTACCGGTATTTCGGGTGTAAACAAAGTTTATGATGGAACAACGACTGCTACACTAAGCGGTACAGCAGCCTATAGCGGTTTGGTAAATGGCGAAACATCTACAGTTACCGGCACAGCAAGTGCCACGTTCA
>JBAXMR010000015.1:0-65543 GCA_037134195.1 Paludibacter sp.
TAGATATATTTTTTCTGATAGTTTTTGGGTCATAATATAAATACATTTGGTATTAGTTTCATTACTCGTTTTTATGAAAATAATTACCGGATACTAATTATCAGCCACATTGACTTTTTTATGTAAAAACTGATAATACTGATATGGAGTCATAAAAGTTGCTCTGTGTGATTGTTTATAAAATTGTACAATAGATTCAAATTTTTGAAAAATTTCATCATTCCATGCAGCAGGATGAATCTGAATAATGATATAAGGTTTTTTTCTATCTTCGTCATAGTTTTTTACCATATCATCGATATTAAAACTCCTTAATGACAAATAATCAATACTTAAGATGATTCTTTGATCTGTATCATGAATCACTCTGTATTTAGGATCTTTCCACCCAGAATGATCATATTTTTCTGTTCTTCCGTAATGCTGCCAGACGTTAATTTCAGGGAATTGTTCTATTACATTTTCAGTGATTAGTTGAGTTCTGTTATGGGGAGCACCAAAAGTATGACTTGTAATGTGAAGTGAATCTGTGAAGAAATGCTGAGCTAGATTAATATGGGAGTGTTGATAATTCAAATTAGTATTAAAAAATTCCGTTTGTTCATCGTGTGGTTTTAAATCTTTATGATCGTAACCATGATTCCAAAATTCTACAGCCGGATAACCATTTTTTTGTTTGATATTTGTTATTCGTTGTATCTCGGCAGCAGAAGCATTTGAAACATTTTTCGAAATTACACCTATTCCTGCACAAATACTATCATCTATCAGTTTTTGAATAAATTTATACCAATTAGCGTCAATTACACCCAAATCGTCAGCTTTTAAAATAACAACCAAACCGTCCGGTGAATTTAACGAAACATCCTCTCTGCATGAAACTATTGTGGCTGAGAGTAAAAAGATTAGAAAAAATATGATTAAGTATTTCCCCATTAATTAAAATTACTTCTATTATTAAAATGAAATGGATACAAAGATAACCATTTTTGTAATCATTGTAATTCTATTATTCATAATTACATGACAAGCTACAACAATTAACTATTTGAAAACGAGGCAGGCAAAATTTGAATGTATTATTTCAGATCAACAATAACTTTCAGATTCAACTGACGACCTGTGAGGTAGTTGGGTACAGCCCATTGAATGCTGTTAATATCGGTTACCCAATAGTACGAGTTTACATTTTTAAAGTCCAACAGATTAAACACTTCCACGTTCAGCCAAATACTTTTTACATGTTTCAACCAGGCTTTACTCAACAATTTATCAGTACCGTTGACCAATACACGCGAAGCACCAATATCAACCCTTCGGTAAGCAGGAGCACGGTTTCCTAAAGCTTTGAAAGCCGTACTATTTTTTGAACTGTAGGGAGCAGCTATAGGTAAACCATCAGACCATATAAACTTCAATTGCATTTTATATTTCGGATTATTAGGTAAATAATCCTGAAACAACATGGAGAAAGTGTAACGTTGTTCACTCGGACTTGACAAGTATCCGGGATAAACCGTTGATGTAGTGAGGATATTTCCATTTGAATCGTAGGTGTGTGAAAGGTATGAATCACCGATTATATCCTGTTTTGCATTCATCAACGACAGATTTATCCACGAATCTGCACCCGGAACAAGTTCGCCATACAACTTAAAATCAACCCCTGCTGTATATGCATTGGCATCATTTTTACCGGAATAGCGAATACGCACATTATCAACAGTATAGGATATTACCCTATCGGCAAGTTTAGCGTATGCTTCGGTTGTTAACTTAAATGGTCGTCCCCATGCACGGAAATAATAATCGCCTCCCAGCACAAAATGCACCGACCGTTGAGCCTGAATATTGCTGTTCAGCTTAATTCGTACATTTCCCAGAACATCGGTTACCGTATCCCGAATTTCTTTATAAAACGGTGCCTGATAATATACACCTGTTGCAAAACGAAAGCTGAAATCATTTTTCCAACGTGGCAGATATGAGAATGCAAAACGCGGACTAACCATAAGCTCTTTATTGAAAGTCCAGTAATTAGCGCGTAATCCACCGGTTACTGAGAATGACCCGGCATTTGTCTTCCATTTATAGGTGTCCTGAAAAAATCCGGTGGTTCGCCAGGTTGATAACACTGTATCAGCTTTCATATTGTAAAACAGGTTCACCTGTTTATCACTAAAGGGAAGCGAATAACCCACTGAATCACGCCACTCCCACTCACCTATTTTATCAGATATAATTTCATTCTGAATATTAATTCCCCAGCTAAGTTTATGACTATTAATTTCATATTCTCCCAAATGAGAGAGATTCGTTACGGAGGCATTCAGTCGGTTGCGGGCATGCTGCTGGTATTTACCCACTCCCAAAGCTGCACCGGTTTGTTTGGTTGGGTCGAGATCCATTTTTACTTCGCTTAACACATATTCACCCAGAATATCATAAGTTTCATTTTCATTGGTATAAAATGTTGAAGCAAGAAGACTTAGTTTCATACCTTTTAGAGGTCTGAAATTCAGTGATAAAGCTCCATAAGACGTGCGGAACAAATCTTGTTCTTGTCCTTCAAAATAAACAGTCAGTTTACGACCAACGTTGTATGTTCCAAAGGATGTTTCACGGGTTTGTGGTATAAACTGATAGGAGTTTTGAGAGAAATTACCGAGAAAAGTCAATTCCAGTTTCGGATTTAACTGATAAGTCATGTAAGTTTGGTAATCGATAAACGAAGGATTGTATTCTCCTTTGGTATCGAGCGTTCCAAGTAAGTATCCATTTGTTTTATACCGGAAACCATGCATTTGAGTAAATTTTTTTTCGGCAGTGCCAACATAAGCCGAAGCACCAAGCAAACTCACTGAAGCCGAAGCTTCAAATTCGGTTGGTTTTTTGTACTGAATATCCAATACCGATGACATTTTATCACCATATTTTGCATCATAACCACCTGCCGAAAACGAAACATTCTGTACCATATCCGGATTGATAAAACTCAGACCTTCCTGCTGTCCGGCGCGAATCAACAACGGGCGATACACTTCCAATCCATTGACATACACAGCATTTTCATCAAAATTACCACCCCGAACATTATACTGTGAGCTTAATTCATTACTTGAACTTACACCAGCGAAAGTAATAAGCAGAGATTCTATCCCACCCGAAGTATTAGGCATAACCCGCAATTTGGTTGGATCAAGCATATCGAGCGTGGAAGTCTGTCGCCGTTGACCAATCACATTCACTTCAACCATTTGTTTTGACAATGCGGGAAGTTGAACTGAAATCTGAATAACCGGCTTTTTAGAATGAATAGTATGTTTGATGCTTTGATATCCGAGCATGGAGTAAACAATTACTGCTGAGTCTTTCACATTCATTGTGAGCTCGTAATAACCATTTGAATTTGTAGAAGTACCTACAGTAGTATTTTCAAAAATCACATTTGCAAGCTCTATTCCACGGTTATTGGAATCAATCACATAGCCGTAAACACGTACTTTGGATTGAGCTGTCAAATTCGTTAGAAAAAAACCGAAAGATATAATCAGAAAAAAAAGTTTCTTCATGCCTTGCAAAAATGCGTTGAGAGTTTAAAATGCCTCTACTAAACGAAAAAGTTACGAGTTTATTTTATTCATTTTTGGAAAAATAACCGCAAAGATACAACAAGACAATTGATAATTAAAGAAATAAGGAGTATGTAATGTTGATTATTTCTGGTCTGAAAAAAGTATGTTCAATTCATGAAGTAAATCCTCTACCGTTGAAATTTCTTTTTCATTTAACTCCCAGCCGGCTTCAGTTACACTAATTTTTGTGTCTGAATCTTCAACAACCATATATCCAGCACGTGCCAAAGCTCGTAGAGTCCAATACATTCGGGTTTTGTGACCTGAAACCCAAACTTTTCGGGTCATGGGATAATTAAGTGAGAAATTTCCGTTGTCGGCATTAAAAAAATAAGATTTGCTTTCAAACGCATGATTGAAACTTCCGTTAAAAACTAAATCTTCGGGCACTCCAAATTCAACTCCGCGCTCTGCACTGATAAGCCAGATTCGGTCGGCTGCCTGTAGTGCCAAATCGAGTTCGTGTGTTGAGAGTAAAATCGCTTTATCGGTTTTGTGAGCCAACCTATGCAATAAAAGCATAATTTCCACGCGATTTGGTAAATCGAGATGAGCAGTAGGTTCGTCGAGCATAATAATCGGTGTATCCTGTGCCAAAGCCTTTGCTATCATTACCCGTTGCCGCTCGCCATCCGACAATTCGTTGATGTTTTGATTCATTTTATGCTTCAAATGAACCATCTCAATGGCTTCGTGAATTATTTTATCTTCATTATCAGTAATGCTTCCCCACCAGTCGCTATGTGGATGCCGACCCAGCGAAACGATATTGTAAACAGTTGCATTTTCAATTTCTATCCGGTCAGTCAGAACCAATGAAATGAGCATTGCTTTTTCTCTTTGTTTCAACCTTGATAATTCTTTTCCGTTGATAAACGTTTTTCCTGACAGGGGCTTTTGCAATCCGGTCAGTGTTCGCAAAAGTGTTGACTTTCCGGTACCATTGGGCCCAATCATACATACCAACTCACCTGCCTTTAATTCAAGATTGAGTGCAGACTGAATCACATCGGTTTTTCCTTTTTTGGAATAACCGATTGAAAGCTTGTGTGTGGTTAATATACTCATAAATCTGGCTTCCTAAATTTCCCGTTAGGAGGCTGTTTTTCTTAGTATTATCCAGATAATTATAGGTGCTCCAAACAATGCACTAATGGTATTTATTGGCAAAGTATAAGCGGGAATTTGCGAAATAATATCGCAAAATAATATTAGTGTTGCTCCACAGAGTCCTGATGCCGGCATCAAAATTTTATGACTTGATGTTTTGAAAATTCCACGGGCAATATGAGGAATAGCGACTCCTACAAAAGCAATAGGTCCGGTAAAAGCAGTGATACCTCCAGCAAGTAAACCGGTCGCAATTACAATAAGAAAGCGTGTGCCCACAATTGAAATACCTAAACTTCGAGCGTAGTTCTCGCCAAGCAAAAGGCCATCCAATCTTTTCTGCAGAAAAAATGCCAGACCTATTCCAAGTAATGAAACGGGCAGTAATACTTGCATATACGTCCATGTAACGGCACTCAGACTTCCGAACGTCCACATCACGAAAAGCTTAATTGCATCAGGATTACTGAAATTTTGCAGTACACTCACAATCGATCCGGCAATAGTTCCAAACATCAGCCCCACTATAAGCAACGAAACCGCATTTTGTACCCGAAACGAGACACCCACCACCAGAGCAAGCACTACCGAAGCCCCGATAATAGCCGCTACAATCAATGCCCAACCGCTGCTTACAAATGCCACTGGTAGTACAGAGGCAGCCATCATAACCAGTGCTACACCCAGACTTGCACCGGAACTAACACCCAAAATATAGGGATCGGCAAGTGAATTGCGAAAAAGTGTCTGCATCATCAATCCTGCCACCGACAGCGAAGCACCTGCCAAAATAGCTGTAATGGCTTTAGGCAAACGGAAGTTAAGCAAAATTTCCGAATTAATTCCGGAATCACCTTTTCCAAAAAATACAGACAGAATCTCCTTTAACGATATATGAATGCTTCCCCACGCCAAATCAGCAAGGAAAAGCCCCAACGTCAAAAGCGAAAGGGCTAAAAATATTATGAAAGAGCGGGATTTCAAATACTATCTAAAAACGAAAAGAACTAATCTTTAACACACCGGACTGATCGTCCATACGACTTAATATCGTAATCCTTATGTACATTAATATTATCGAAACTCATGTACCAGTGCCAAACAGTTCCGGGAGTGTTGCTATTTTCAGTAGAACTCCACCAGTAACCATTTTCGCCCAAACTACCGAAAGCACCACTAGGATTACGTAGACCACCGGGAAAGGCTTTGAAGCCAGTTTCATTGGTTGCACCACCGTTAGTAGAAATTTTCCAATGGATAGTACCTGTTTCTTTTAGTTTTGCAGCAGCTACACTTTCGCCTCCTAAATAATTTACAAGCGTTGTCCATTCGGCATGAGTGGCTACGTGCCAGCCCAAAGGAGTAATATTACGAGAATCATTTACGGCTGCCCAATTGTAAAGTTTGCCATAAGTTGCACCATTATTAATATCGTTATTATAATCGCAATAGGCACCAAAAGTAGCATTACTCCAAGCAGTAGCATCAGTAACATTACTAATACTTTCACCTGTACGGTAACGGGTGGTTCTAAGATTCTCAACCATCCAAGTTTGAGTACCTATTGTAACTTTTGTATACTTATTGCCGTCAATATCGGTCAATAAACTCGCAACAATATTACCATAGGCAGTTCCGGCAACATTTGTAGCATAAGCACGTACATAATAAGTTGAATCCGGAGAAATACCGTTCATTGTACTGATAAAAGTACCAATTCCAGCTCCTTCAGTTGTTTTACGATCAGCAATGGTTGGGTTTGGAGCAGTGCTCCAGCAAACCCCTTTTGCAATTATACTTGATCCCCCATCTGACGTTATTACACCACCTGATTTACCTGTATTTTGTATCAGATTTGTTACATCAATTGTCGATAAAACAGGAACTGTAATTATTGTTTCTTTTTTATCACAAGAACTAAATAATGTCAAACTTATTAATGCAAAATAAATTATCCTTTTAAGCTGTAGTTTAATCATAATATTGTTTTTTAAATTAATCCTTTAGTTGAAGTATTTCTGTAAAATTTAAGTAGCATTTTTAATGATAGTTTTCGAGCCCAAAGATACAAAATATCCTTAAATATCATATACTGACAAACCAAAAAAAACGTTATCAAATTTTCAAAAGACCTGTCAGCGTGTTTACAGCTGACAGCATTGGCCATAAATAAATGCTGTTATTTGATAAAACCATTTTTATTAATCTTTAATTTGTCTTATTGTGTCATTAACCAGTGGTAATTTGTTATAAATCTGTGGTAGTTTATCGTGAATTAGTGCTAGTTTGTCATATACTAGTGGTAGTTTGTTATAAATCTGTCTTGATACGTCATTAACCAGTGGTAGTTTATTGTAAAGTAGTGGTAGTTTGTCATAAACAAGTGGTAGTTTGCCATAAATCCGTCTTGTTGTGTTATCAATCAGCACTAATTTATCGTTAATCAGTCTATATTTGTCATCAAATGATTTACATAAACTCTACTTCAATTTCTGTGCATACACCAACTGATACCCTGGCAATAGTTCAGGATGAAGAATTGCAATCACATCCGAAAGCAGTAAGTCGGGTCTTGCCACAGCACTTTCCCAAAAATCATTGGCTGTTGAAGGCAATAACCGTTTATTAAAATTATATACTCGTCTGAGTTTAACCGGACGGAAATATGCATGTTTCTGGTCGGCTTTCACCAAATCATCAAGTGATTTAAAGTTGCAGTTTAGCCACACATCGGATTCTGAGAAATTTTCAAGAACCTTTTCTACATTGAGCGGCAGACTTCCGGCAGTAGTGTCGTTGGTGTAAAAATATTTTGCACCCGCATCGGCAAAGAGTTTGCCCATATAATTTCGTCCCGAAGGCATATACCACGTTCCCCTAAAATTTGACCCGGACATGATGGAAGGTTTTATTTTCACGGCAGCGGCTTTGTCTTTAATCTCATTGTAACACTTATTAACAACTTGAAAAATGCTGTCGGCCAATTTTTCCTTATTGTAGAATGTAGCTACAAACTTTATCCATTCAGCACGCGCCAGTAACGAAGTTTCCATCCATTCGTTGTTGAAAATCACCGGTATTCCTGCCTGCTGAACACGAACTGCATAAGGATCATTCTGATTGTAACCACTCATCATCACTGCAGCGGGTTTGAGTTGCAGAGTTTTTTCCACATTGATATTAAACGCATTACCCAAATCTGTAATTGTTCCGTTTTTTAATCGTCTGTTTATTTCGGCATTGTAAATAATTTCAGGGGAGCAGACCGCGGTAACTGTTTGTAATTCTTTGAGCAAACTCAGAAATGCGAAATGCGTTACTGAAGTAGCTGCCAAAGTTTTCAGTGGAGTCTGTACTTTCGTTCCGTTGGCAGGTGTTTTGGTTTTAGTGTCTTTTACCAAATAATAGCGGGCATATTCGGTTCCTTTCACCCACGGACTGTACACGATTACTTCTTTGTAATCAGCAAAATACCTGATTGCAAAACCTTGTGCATACGCCAGTTTCAGAGTATCTGTACCGGTTTCGGTTTGCTGATTTGGTTTGTTGGATTTACACGACACCAACAGGCAAAGAAAAAAAACGAAGAATATATTTTTCATTTATACTATAAAAATTTCCCGCAGATTACGCAGATAAGCGCAGAATAAATCCGCGAAAGTCTGCGAAATCTGCGGGAAATAATTCTCCGCAAAGGTAACATTAAATGGTAAATTGTAAATGATTAAATCGTAAATTCTTTAATGTCCTTTTGGAATATTCTGTGTGACACCCGACGATTCCGGCTCTTTTACAAACATCCAAAAAATAACCGAAGTTGTAACGAGCAATCCACAGAAAATATATAACAACTGATGGTTTCCTGTAGCTTTAATCACATTGGCAACACCATTGCTCATCATTTGTGGAAGCACTACCGCCAGATTGAATACACCCATGTACAAGCCCATTTTAGCCGGATTTACACGTTCACTCATAATGGCAAACACGATGGAAATCACAGCCGACCAGCCAATTCCGACCAAAAACATACCGAAATAAAAATCAATTTCGACGCTACTGAAATATGCAATGTAAAAATAACCGATTGCCGAAAATGCAAGTGCTCCGATATAAGTTTTTACACGACCAATTTTCTTAGCAATACTTTGAAGAATCAAGGGGAAAATAGCACCAATCAGGTTCAAAATAAAGAATCCGAGTGAAACCATATTTCCTACAGTTGCTCCTGAGCTTTGAACTGTACCGGTAAGTTTTTCAGCAAACCAATTGGCGGCCACGCCTTTCAGTCCGATATTGGGCAAAATTTGATGTTCGATAAAGAAACCCGACAAAATAAACATGCTCTGAAAAGCCACCCAGGTGAAAGAGTGTGCCAGCATAATTTTCTGAAATTCATTGCGGTTTGTAGGATTTTTAACTCCCTGCAGAATAATTATTATACCAATAATTACAGAATAAGCCAGCGCAGCTATCAGCACCGGATTATGCCATGCACCCAATGCTTCGGGGAAGAAATGATAGAACAAACTGAAGAAACCAAACACCAAAAAGCCATAAAGCGGGAAAATTTCCTGAAATATCTGCCATACACCGTATTTCTCCTGACTTTCAGCTTTGGCAATTTCCAAATCTTTACGCTCCTGAATAAATAAAATGGGGAAAACAGCCGTTACAAAAACAATTACAGCCGCAATATAAAGTAAAGTTACATTCCCGAAAACCATCGAAAGGAAATAAGCAAACACACCGAAAAAACCGGAAATAATCTGCATCCACACGTAGCCCGAAGTACGTACCTTTCCTTCGGACGTAAGGTCAGCAATAATGGAACGAGCCGGATTGAAAGTCACATTGACCGATAAATCCAGAAACAGCGCAATGATGGAAGCTATCAGAATAATATCTGAAATGCCGGTAATATGCGAAATGCCCCGAATGTGAGGCAAAGCCAGAAAAGCAATGGTGCTCACCATCCCGCCAATCATAATAAACGGTCGGCGACGACCACCCATAAACCACACATTATCACTCAGCAAGCCCACAATTACCTGACCGAAGATACCTGCAATTGGTCCTGCTAGCCATACAAAGGCCACATCGTGAATATCAAGATGATATTTATTGGAAAGAATCCAGCTAAGGGCAGCAATTTGAGTGGACAACGCAAAGCCAACTGCTGTGGCGGGTAGAGCTAACAATGCCAGAAAAGCATTGCTCATTTTCTTTTGAATGTTCAGCATGTATTAGATTTTAGATTTACAATTTTAGATTTCTGATTGAAGAATCAAGAGCCTGAACTTTGATTTTCAAAAACGAAATGCAATGATATTGATTTTTAATGAGAATAACACTCCTTCTTAAAAAGAGAAATTATAAATCTGAGCGCAAACGTTTGCTAAAATTGTTTTTTTATAAAAACCGAAACTAACTAAGTTCCCCTTTAGGGGTTAGGGGCAGCTATTTTAAACTTTTATTTATCTCCGCAATATACCCCAGCAATTCATCACGGCCGGTACGTTTCTCAGCTGATGTTTCAAAAATTGGTGGAAATTCTTCCCAGTCTTCAGCCAGTTTCTCTTTGTAAGCGCGGATACTTTCCACCGCTTTGACGTGAGAAAGTTTGTCGAGTTTAGTAAATACAATCGAAAAAGGAATACCATTTTCGCCTAACCATTCCATAAATTCCATATCAATTTTCTGAGGTTCCAAACGACAGTCAATAAGCAAAAACAAGCAGGTAAGTTGCTCACGATAAAGAATATAGCTTTCAATGATGTCTTTCAGTCGTTCGCGGGTATTTTTTCCGGCAGTGGCATAACCATAACCCGGCAAATCCACCAAATGCCAGTTGTTATTGATTAGAAAATGATTGATTAATAGCGTTTTGCCAGGTTTCGATGAAGTCATTGCCAAATCCTTGCGGTTGCAAAGCATATTGATAAGCGACGATTTACCCACGTTGGAACGTCCGATAAATGCATATTCGGGCAACTTACTTTCAGGACATTTTTTATAGTCCGTGTTGCTGATTACAAATTCTGCTGATTTTATATCCATAATATTTAAATGATAGTTGGACTTTGTCCGATATTAACTTCGTTGATATTTATTCGCATCGCTCATGATATAATAACTCCCCTTCAGGGGTTAAGGATATTGAAAACATCCACATTCCCAAAAAAGTTATCAGGCCATTGATAATCAACAGTTCATAACCAAAAGTATAATTAAAAAATATTGCTGAAAGCTGATTTAGACCAAAACAAAGCAGCGGAGAAAGTACTGCTATAAACGGCATTAAATTATCCCGAATCTGCCGTTTGCTAAACAATCCGAATGTAAACATTCCCAGAAGCGGTCCGTAGGTGTACGACACAATTGTATAAACCGCATCGATTATACTCTTGTTATTCAAAGCCTTAAACACCAGCATAATGACTACAAACAACACCGACATGCCCACATGCGTGTATTTCCGTTTTCGTTCTGCAATCTTCGGTTCATCGTGCTTAACATCTAGAATATCAACTGAAAAAGAAGTGGTAAGCGATGCCAAAGCTGAATCGGAACTGGCAAAAGTAGCGGCAATAATACCGATTACGAATAAAAAAGTAACAGTCTGTCCAAGGTATTGTGTGGCAAACAGCGGAAGAATATCATCCGTGTTGGCTGGAAGTGCAATATGATTTTGCGAAGCCAGCATAAGAATCATCGCCCCAAGTGTAAGGAAAATCAGATTTAATGGTACAAATGTAATTCCATACCAGTACATATTTTTCTGAGCATCTCGCAAATTTCGGCAAGTCAGGTTTTTCTGCATCATATCCTGATCAAGTCCGGTCATGGCAATGGCAATGAAGATTCCGCTGAAAAACTGTTTGAAAAAGTTCTGTTTGGAATGCCAGTCGTCAAATACAAAAATGCGTGAATGTTCGTAGTTTAAAATTGAAGAAATAAATCCGGCAGAACCAAAATTCAAGGTTTTAGCTACCTGTATAACTATTAGTACCAGTGCAGAAATCAGACAAACCGTTTGAATTGTATCAGTCCATACAATGGTTTTTATACCACTTCGATGCGTGTACAACCAAATAAGGAAAACAGCCACAGAAGATGTAATTACAAACGGAATATGCCACTGATCGAAAATAAGATGTTGCAAAATAAGCGTCACCAGAAAAAGTCGAATGCCCGATCCGATGGTGCGTGAGAGCAGAAAAAATGCCGCACCGGTTTTGTATGAATATTTACCAAAACGACTTTCGAGATACGTGTAAATGCTGGTTAGGTTCATTCGATAATACAAAGGCAGTAACACGTTGACAATAATCAAATAACCTACAAAAAAACCTAAAACCGTCTGCATATAACTGAAACCAATTCTCCCCACCATGCCCGGCACTGATACAAAACTCACTCCTGAAATGGACGAACCCACCATGCCGACAGCCACCACCCACCACGGCGATTTCTTATTTCCCAGAAAGAAAGTATCGTTGTCACTGTTCTTTCGTCCAACAAGCCAAGAAATAAGCAAAAGGACTGAAAAGTAAACAACAATAATCAGCAAAATAGATAGTCCTGACATCAGTTAATCGGTTGAAAACAGTTACAAAAGTACGTAAAATAGGGTGAACAGAAATGCTAAGCCGGAAAATAGTTTGGAAACGTTTTTTTTTGTATTTTTGCAATCGATTAAAAAATGTAATTGATTTTGACTATTTGTTGATTTTGAAAGCCAATTGTCAACAATCAACTGTCAACTAAAAAAATGAGTCAGCAACAATTTTCATCTTCTCTGCTTGAAAATGCGGTTAATGAATTTGCTAAGTTACCCGGAATTGGAAGGAAAACTGCATTACGTCTAGTTCTGCATTTATTGAAACAACCGGAGCATGAAGTGGAGGTTTTCGGCAATTCGTTTATTCATTTACGGAAGGAAATCATCTATTGCAAAGAGTGTCATAATATTTCGGATACTGAGCTATGTCAGATTTGTGGAAATCCGTCCCGCGATCATGAAACAGTTTGCGTGGTTGAAAACATAAAAGACGTGATGACCATTGAAAACACACAACAGTTCAGAGGTGTTTATCATGTGTTAGGAGGCATTATTTCGCCAATGGATGGTATTGGTCCTGCCGATTTGGAAATTGAAAGTTTGGTTGAACGGGCGCAAAAGGACGAAATAAAAGAAGTAATTCTGGCACTTAGCACCACGATGGAAGGCGATACGACTAATTTTTATATTTTCAGAAAACTTTCGCCACTGAATATAAAAATCACAACAATTGCCCGTGGTATTGCCATAGGCGATGAATTGGAATACGCCGATGAAATTACTCTTGGACGCTCCATTCTGAACCGTGTAGAATTTACAAATTCATTCAAATAAGTTCCGAAACAAAACAAAAAAAAATAATTTATTATAAAATGGACAGGCTATTAAAACAAATTTCTCAGGTTTATTACTATATCTATACAGCCACAATTCTGACTACAGTATTAGGTTATGTACTCACTATGAATGAGTTCAATCCAATTCCAATGAGCAGTCCTAGCGGAATAGCACTTAAAAGTTTTGTAATTATTTATATGATGATTTCTATACCTTTTGGCTTAAGTTGGTTTTCGCGTCAAACAAAGAAATGTATTGAAATTGAAGATAAAAAAATTAAATTTCAAACCTATAAAAAAGCTGCTTATATAAGGCTTATTCTAATTGGCTCAAGTTTAATAGGCAGTATTATTGTGTTTTTTCTACTTCGTACAGATGTATCACTCATTTTTTGTGCAGGAATATCTGCTATTATTCTGTTATTTTTCTGTAAACCGAGTGAAAACAAAATTTATTCTGATTTAAAGTTGGATGAATCTAACGAAGAAGAAAAATAGAAATATTATTAACTGAAACATTCAAATTTAATATGCTTATAGCTGTAGATTTCGACGGAACAATTGTAACGCACGAATACCCTAGAATTGGAAAGGAAATTCCATTTGCCATCGACACCCTTAAAAGACTCCAGCAGTTCCCTGATTATCAACTTGTTTTATGGACAGTGCGTGAAGGTCAGGAGTTGGAAGAAGCCGTTGAATTCTGTCGCGAGAAAGGGTTAGAATTTTATGCAGTAAATAAAAATTATCCGGAAGAATCGGTCGAACATCCCGAACCACGAAAATTAAAAGCAGATTTGTTTATAGATGACCGGAATTTGGGAGGTTTGCCTGATTGGGGGGTGATTTATAGAATGATACGTAATGGTAAATATCTTCAACCCATCTCCAACGAAGTTGAACAGGAATATCAGCTTCCAAAGCGTGGTGGTTTCCTTAAATCAATTTTCGGAGGGTAATTTTAATACTTTACAGAGTGTTGCTCGAAAACGAACTTATCAAACTGCGTGCTTTAGAGCCAGAGGATTTGGAATTATTGTATGTATGGGAGAACAATCCTGAATTATGGGCTGTCGGAAATACTCGTCAACCTTATTCGTTTTATTTGCTAAAGCAATATATTCTAAATTCCGATAAAGATATATACGAAACTCATCAGCTTAGATTTATAATTACTGATAAAATTTCAAAAAAATCAGTCGGTACAGTTGATTTGTTTGATTTTGATATTCACAACAGTCGTATTGCACTCGGACTTTTCGTGGATGCCGAATATCAAGGCAAAGGATTAGCTACAGCTGCATTGCACCTTACAGAAGAGTACGTTTTCAACTTCCTCAAAGTGAATCAATTGTATTGCCATATTGCAGAAACTAACATTTCTAGTCGTAAAATGTTTGAGAAAGAAAATTACGAAGTAAACGGAAAACTGAAAAACTGGATTAAAACTCCAGAAGGATTTGACAACATTATTGTTTTTCAACGGTTTAAAGACTTCTGAGTACAAAATAAATTTTCACATACGTCAATTATGTGACTTAGATTTGCTCTCCTTTTGAACCATCCTGACTATCGCGGCCTTTGCCTAAATATGTAAACTCTGGAACTAGTTTCTTCAAATCGGCTTCCTGAGATGCATTTCCAACTTCCTGCACACCAATCAAATCAAATTTGTACTGATGAATAATCCTCGCTACATCAAACTTACGTTTCTGCCATGCCCTAACTCCTGAATCAGCCGAAGTTTCCAGTCGAATGTTGAATGTTGCCACACGAAAAGGATGACTTTGCGCATTAATAAGTTGAACAACAACCATCAGGGCAAATATGAGCAGGTTTAATTTCTTCATTGCATTAGGAAATATATACTTCAAGCAAAGTGGCTTCGGCTTCAGGAATCAAAGCCAACTCTTTAATAATTGCAGGAACAAGAATGGTATCACCTTTATTTACAATTGTTTTTTCATTGTTATATTCAATTACCATATTACCTTCCAGGCACATATAGGCAACAAACGAATCCAATTCTCCATAATTGCGTGTTACCGGAGCATCAAAACGAATCATATTTGTAGTGAAATAATCACAATCAACCAACGGAGTTATTTCATTCAGCAGTGGATTGTAAGATGTTTTAGGTACTTTGGATGCTGAAAAGTTTATTACATCCAATGCTTCTTCAGTATGTAGTTCACGCTCGTTTCCGTTATCATCAACACGTTTATAGTCGTAAATGCGGTAAGTTATGTCGCTACTCTGTTGAATTTCGGCAACGACTATCCCTTTACCAATTGCATGCACCAATCCGGCAGGAATAAACAATACATCGCCTTTCGTTACCTGAACTTTCTGAAGTAAGGTTTCCACCTCTCCTACCTCAAGTGCATCCAAATATTCATCACGGTCGCAATCGTGGGTGAAACCAATGATAAGTTCTGCGCCAAAATCAGCATCTACCACATACCACATTTCTGTTTTTCCATACGAATTATGACGATCTGCCGCTATTTCATCACCAGGATGTACTTGGATGGAAAGGTTTTCGTTGGCATCTATCAATTTGAACAATAACGGAAACGACAATCCAAAAGCATCATAAATTTTATCGCCAACCAAATCGCCCATATAAATTTCAATGAGTTCAGCCAGATTATTTCCGGCCAATAAACCGTTGGTTACTACGGATTCGTCACCGTCATAACCCGACAATTCCCAGCTCTCGCCAAGTTTACTTGTAGAACCTTGTTTCCCGAAAAGTTGTTGTAATTTCGTTCCTCCCCAGATTTTATCTTTAAGAATCGGACTGAATTTTAAAGGATATAGCATAATAAGTTTAGAGTTTATAAAAAAATGAACAACTAATTATCCCGATTGGAGGAAATTAATTGTTCATTTCAAATTATTGTTATTGAATGTTTTAATGAGTAATATTACTCTGGTTTAGTCCGTTGAGCCAAGTTTTGCTCCCATGCCCAGGCACTTCTAAGTGTTTCTTCAACAGTTTCAGTGGCTACCCAACCAAGAACATCATTAGCATAAGTTGGATCAGCCCATACTTTTTCAATATCACCATCACGTCTACCCACAATTTTGTGTGGCACTTTTACACCGGTAACCTTCTCAAAAGTATCAATTATTTCAAGAACTGATAATCCAATACCTGTTCCCAAATTAAATGTTTCAATGGTGGATTTTGTTTGTTTCTTTAGCATACGCTCAACAGCAATCACATGTGCTTTCGCCAGGTCAACAACATGTATATAATCTCGTATACATGAACCATCCGGGGTGTTATAATCATTGCCAAAAACTGATAACTGTTTACGAAGACCAATTGCTGTTTGGGTTACAAATGGTAATAAATTATTCGGAACACCATTTGGTAATTCTCCAATTTCTGCTGATGCATGAGCTCCAATTGGATTAAAATAACGAAGTATAATACTTTGATAACCCTGATTAGCATAAATTGTATCGTGAATAATCTCTTCACCTATCTGTTTAGTATTTCCATAAGGTGAAGCAGCGGGTTTTATTGGTGCGCTTTCAACAACTGGCAAAATATCCGGTTGTCCGTAAACAGTACAAGATGAAGAGAATACAATATTATTTACCTTATGTATAGGCATCAACTGAAGCAGATTAATAAGTGAAACCAAATTATTCCGATAATATAACAAAGGCTTTTCTACAGATTCGCCAACAGCTTTAAATGCAGCAAAATGTATAATTGCATCAATATCGCTGTATTTTTCGAACATACGATCCATGCTTACATAATCCACACAATCGATATTTTCAAAAGCAGGACGAACTCCAGTAATCTTTTCAATTCCATTAAGAACATCAATATTTGAATTGGAGAGATTATCAACAATTACAACTTCGTAGCCTTTATTAATAAGTTCAACAGCAGTATGTGAGCCTATATAACCAGTTCCTCCGGTAACTAATATTTTTGCCATTTTTTTGTGTATTACAATGATTACTTTAATTATTTATATAATCTTTCTGGATAAACGCCTTTTCTTACCAATTCGTTAATTTTAAGAACGACTTGCGGACGATCTTCAGCATAAGTTACACCAAACCATTTAGAAGGAGTATCCAACACTTTACAGGTTACTTTTTTCTCAACAATAAGATTATTTACTGCCAGTGGAATATAGAATTCAGATTTAAGCTTCTGACCATTCTCATTAAGGAATTCTTTAAAATAATCCATTGAATAGTCGAAATAATCAGGAGTAAATCCCCACATATTCATTGATACAGGTGTATTTGAAGCAAGTGAAACTTCTTCGCCTTTTTCGTCAAGGTAAATTATTGTACCACCTTTCTCTTCAATATGAGTACGTTCAACTACATTCATCAATAACTGATTTTCATCTACAACGCAAACTCCACGGCTTACAGCACCGCTATCGGATAATGTATTGCCAACACGATAACCTACCATGCAATATTCGTTTTTCTTTCCTTCAACAGCACGTAGAAACTCGGCCAATACAGCAAATGATTCCTGACCATAAAAATCATCTGCATTAATAACAGCAAAAGGCTCTTTTATAGCATCTTTACCCATCAAAACAGCATGATTTGTTCCCCAGGGTTTTTCGCGTTCTGGATTATATGTAAAACCTTCCGGAACATTCGTAATTTCCTGAAATACAAAATCAGTTTCAATCAACTTCTTGTATTTGTCAATTACAACTTCTTTAAAATCTTTCTCAAAACTTGGACGAATAACAAATACAATTTTCCCAAATCCGGCTTTTATAGCATCGTAAATAGAATAATCCATAATAGTTTCACCATTAGGACCAAGTCCATCAAGTTGTTTTAAACCACCATAACGACTACCCATTCCTGCTGCCAATACAAATAAAGTTGGTTTCATATATACATTTTTTGATTTAGAGGCGCAAAGTTAACCAATTGTTTTGAATTTCGGAATTAATATAACAGCAATTTTTCAACAATAACAAAACTCTTTGTTTTATCTGTTTGTAATGGACCTACTTACATCAACCTGTTGATAACTTTTGTCAACTTAGATTTGAGTATAAGTCATAAAAGCTTAACTTTGCAACACGAAAATCATTATTTATGTATCATTATAGAAGAAAAAAGACAGCAATATATAAAAAAATATCCATTTGGATTACCATTATTATTCTAATAATAACAATCAATTTCGCTTTTCATTTTCATAAAAATACGATTACTTTAGCTGTTACAAAAAAGGAAACGAAAATTTACACTCCTGATTGTAATCATGTGTTATTTCCAAGTGCTCCGATTATTCCAAGCAGTAAACTAAATGATCCCAATGAAGTTCAGCTAATTCATGCACTCAAAAATGGATTAAAGAAACCTTTTGCAACTGATCAAGCTTTATTTTCAAGCTTAGACAGCTTGAAGCGAAAATCTATTCTGTTTGAGGTAACGGAAAATAATTTTTATCAATTTAAATCTTTAACCCATTCACAGCCATACCTTATTCCCGAAGCAATCGATTTACTAAATGAGATTGGATATCGTTTTCAAAAAAAACTTGAAGAAAAAAAGAAAAATATTTATCGCTATCAAATAACTTCATTATTACGCACAGAAGAAGAACAAACCCGCCTACATCATCGCAACAGAAATGCTGCAAGTCACTCCACACACATGTATGGAACAACTATAGATATCTCTTACAAAAACTTTTTTAATATGAAGAGTAGAATTGTAGAGCCAAATTATGATGCAGTACAAGCTATGACTAAAGTTCTAATTGAGATGCGACAAGAATGTAGACTACTTTGTGTCAGAGAACATCATCAATCCTGTTTTCATATCACAGTAGTAGTATGCCGACATTAAGATATTATAAAATAATGAACATTTTTAGCAAAACTATAGAAAAAAATGATTTTTTGATTAACTTTGCAGTCGCTTTACATATTTATTGTATGCAACTATGACTTAGTAGCTCAGCTGGTAGAGCAACAGACTCTTAATCTGTGGGTCGTGGGTTCGAGCCCCACCTGGGTCACAAACAAAAAAGATAGTTAGCAGTAAATCAGCTAACTATCTTTTTTTATTCAGTCTTTTTGTCCACCAAATGTCCATCTGTTGAAATTCTGGCTTTTTTAACCGGATTTTACTCTTGATGATACACGTCCGGCCAAAGGTCTGAAACGGTGCATTTATATTTTACTCCCTGCTTCCAATCCATACGAGTATCATTTTCATCGTACTTGTATAATTCGGTTACACACTCAACATTTATTCCTTCAATACTGAGTATTCTAACACGGTCACCGTAACAATAACCTTGACCATCTAAAATGACAGTATGCATTTGTGCTGTATGTCCAACTTCCGGAATCCAGTTTTCCCAACAAGTAATCCAAGGATATAATTTTTTCCGTTCCTTTTCTTCGATTTCCTCTTTTGTTGGAGGAACATAAAACAAGTCAAGCTGACCAAAATTTTCTGCTACTTTCATATTTTTAAAATAAAGTTACTCCCTCAGTTTTTGCCCTGTACGCCTTTTTAGTTGTCTTAGGAAGTCGCCAACCTTTTATTTCAGCAACCCTGCGGTTGAACATTTCCCACACTCTTTCGTCAATAAACTCAAAATGCATAGTTCCTTTCTTATATCCACGAACACGAAAGAAACCCCAATCAACCCACTGACCCCATTCACGCTCAGTTTTGATAATGGTAACTTCAACACCTTGCTTCAATAACTCATCTCTCCTACTTTTTGCACCACTCCAACCCTCTAAGTCACGGAAACAATTATGATAACCACCTAACAGTGTACCGTCTTTTCGTTGGAGTTTATACGGACAACTGAAAAAATAAGAGAGCGGAATATAATTTTCGTAATTCTCACCTGTCAAATGACATAGAGCTTTGATAATATCATCAAACGAACTTCCACCCACTGAACTTATTTCAACATAATCTCTCGGCCAACGTTTATCCCACTCGCAAACATAGGGTTTGATAAACCTACGATTCAACATGTAGTCTGAGTTTGTTTTCCATTTTTCGCCTGCAGTACTGTTCTCAGAAGAGAAACTACAAATTTTCTCAAAAGCTTCTACAAATACATCGTTCATTCTGCTCTCACTGGTGCCGATAACCATTTCAATCATTTTGTACACATTCTTCATTGTAAACGGAACATGTTCCTGAGTTTCGATATATTTGTTCAACTGCTCCCGGACTCCACGTGTCACAAACTTTTCGAGATCGAACTTGCCGAAAATTGACCGCCAAGCTGATTTCTGCAATTCTTTCTTGAAAGTATCACGACTTACTTTAGTTGGATTACTATTCCTGTCAAAATTGAACGCTCCAAATCTTATCTGTAAGGTTCCATCAATCGGAGAAATCAAAGAGCTAATTCTTGAATTTATCTCTTCAACCTCATCAAACATATTTACAGCATCGATATACCTACCGACTACATCACGAACATAATTATACGACATCAGTCCGGGAACGTCACATTTTTCCTCTTCGTCTTCGCTCAAATCAAAATACCCGAAAAATTCATCATTCTCAACAGCTTGCTTATACAGATTAATGCACGAAACACTTACTCCTGTTCTGCGCTCACTATTATCAAAACAACTTCCATACTTTTCAGCATTTCCGTTGAATTTGACTATTTCAGACAGTTTTTGTCTTTCCTGTGAAAATGTATTCGACAATGTACTTTCGTTGCATAGCGCAATGATATGACAGCCTGACGGTGCAATTTCCCACGCATGAAGTATATGTTCTGCACCTTTCGAGAATGGAGGATTCATAACTATCAAATCAATGTGAGAAACACACTCAGATGTTACGTCAAGAAAGTTGTCTTCAATAATCCGGCACGGCTTGTTTTCGAGTATCGAACGTAAATGATAATCAATTTCACACGCCAACACTTCTTTTGCACCACTCATTGATAAATACTGCACAATGTCACCTTTTCCTGCACTCGGTTCCAGTACTGTTTTTCCTGAAATCATTACTCCGTTAAGCATTTTCTCAATTACTTCAACAGGAGTCGGATAGAAGTCAATTCCGAACATTTCTTCTCCTTTCTACTGGTTTCTTTAATTCCTCAATAGTTTCTGAAACATTACGACCGAAATCTCTCAATTTCAGTTCTGTTTCTCCTTTGAACTCTTCCCGAAGGAATGTTTGCGTTTCGCTGCTTAATCCCGAATATGCTGATTGCAAATTCTCTGTCATTGACTGAATTGAATTCAATCGTCTCAGGTCTTTTCTGTTTGGTCTGCTCATTTTCTAAATGTTTTAAGATTTTTATATTCTGATTCTGTCAATAAACCAACTTTCTGATTTGTTCGTGTAGTCAAATTTGTTCTACCTTGAAATCTCCTAAAGACAGGATATTCACCATCGAAGTGAACCAATGTAAAAACTTCTTCTTTGTGGTCAAAATTTTTCAATCCGTCCATTATCCCAACTCCACCAAGTACAAATCTATCTCCTTTTTTAGCCTCTTCTTTGTAAGCTTCAATAGTTCCAAATACTTTCATACTACTTGTTTTTCAATTTTTCGTAAAACTCACTTTTATCTCCAACAAAAACACAATTTCCATTGTGGTAAACTTCAACGTTTACTGTTTCTCCGCTTATTACGGTTATTCTATCCTCACTATGTCTCAAAAACACAGTCGCTGAATCTACATTCTGAATGTACTTTGGCTCTCTTGAACCTTTTCTGGTCTTAATTTCAAGTGCTTTCATATTACTTAATTCTTTGAATTACACATTTACTATCACCCTCATTGTCTCTGATACAGTCGTGAAACAATGTTTCTCCTACCTGCATCGTATCTAATTTTTCAACTATCTCACAGAGAGAGTTGAACACCTCAGTCGTATTTTCATCTTCGCACTCTTCAAATTCTGTGTTTAATGAAAATTCACGGTCGAAAAACTGTTTGGTTTCAAAACCTACAATTCTGAACACTTTATCTTTTTGGCGTGGAAGGAAATCCACTAATCTCGTTGATTTCATACTTTCAATGCTGACAATACAGCTTGTTTTTTAGTTAGTGGAAAAATCCAACCTGCAAACACTTCGTTTTCTCGTCTGAGATACATATTGAAACTACCGCCTAAACTTCTCAGTTGGTCTTTTATCGGCTTCGTGTTACCTTTAACCACGAAACTTTTGGGTGAGTAATCAAATACCTCAATATCGTCTGAAATCGCTTCTACGCTTTTTGTTTCGGTCTTTTCTAAGTCGAATGCTATTTTATAGCTATCAGCTATTGAACCAAATTCAATGTCAACTTTTTCCAACCTGAAATTTTTTGCTCCGGTCGGAATTTCTGTTCTGCTGAAAATGGTGTGCAAATCAGTATCTGCATCATAACTTCTGCTGTAATTAATCTCAGCTCTCAAAGTGTCTGCAAGAACTCTTATTTCATCCGACATCTCCCGGGTCTCAAAAATGTAATTGAAACCTCCAAAAATGTGATTGAAGTTTGACGGAGAATAATCTCTGAAATCTCCTGTAAAATCAGTTTCGTGATCTACAAATTTTCCGGCAACTTTTCTAACTTCATCGTATGAGGGACCATCAGTCCAGTCAATACGAATACAATCGTAACCATCTTTCCGAACCGAAAATTTTGTGTTCGGGAAACGGTACTTCAACTCGGCAACTACATTCGATTTTTGAGCGTTGTAACCGCTAAACTCTTTATTGATTACTTTCAGGTGTGGGTAACGTGCCGGAAGCTCCTCGCACTCTTTTTTATCTGCAGCTTTGATTTCAGCTTCTTTCTTTGCTATCTTTTTTTCAAGATAGTTTGCTCGTCTGATTGCTGCTTTTACTGTTGATTCTGGGAAAACAACATTTTCAACATCATCCCAATAATAACCAATACCGAATTTTGCTGATACTGGTCTGCTGTACTTGTCAAACTTTGAACGTGGTGAAAAATAAGCTTCACCGTAATAGTTGCTAACCAAACACATTTCCTGTGCTCCATTGCTGTCTTTTGGTTCGGTAATGCAAAATACTTGCTCAGACATTCCTGCTCCAAATGCGAAAATCTTTGTTCCGATTGCTAACTCACTAACAGGAACAATTTCTTCCATCATTCCACTTTTGCCAAATAGGCTGTAAACTTTTGCTTCCATACTGCTACTCTTAAATTATGTTCTTGATTATGTTTTCAATTTTTCTTTCAGTGATTTCGATTCTCATTTTGTAGTCACCAAGGTCAACACCTTTGCCTTCTTTCAGCAATTTGTTTTTTTCGGCCACATTGAAAAACTCTCTGCAGAATTCTCTTTGTTCCTGTAAGATACCTTCAAGTTTTACTAAATCAAAAATCTGAGGCATCCAAACCGTTGTATCTACTTCCTTTTGAAAGTTTGATTTTAAAGCTGTTGATATTCCCCAAGAGAATAAAGTTTTTGCATTTGAAACTACTTCAAAACCAATTGTCTGAAAATCATTGTTTTTTACTACTATTGCTTTCATAATATACTGTTTTAACTGTTTGACTATTAGTGAACTAACGATATGTAAAAGTACTAAAAGTGTGTGGATTGCACACACATATAATCAGATATTTTCTCTGAATTAAGTTTGTTTAACCTATGTAACTCTCTGAATAACAGTTCGTAACATATAAAACAACGCCTGTACTTTCACAAGCACAGGCGTTCACAAGTAACAATTTAAAACAGTATAAAATGACTTTATATTTTTTCGGGAGAAAATCCCTTTATTCTTCTCTACTCTACTTTACTCTACTCTACTCTATATTATATATAAGAGAGAATTGCGTTTTTTCGTGAAGTTTCACTGTTTTTTCCGGAAAAAATGAATGATTTTCGTGAAAAAACCTATCGGAGTAGTTTTTGAAACAATGAAATATAGAACTATTATACCGATAATCACAAACAGTATCACAGACGTATTTGCAAACGATTTCTCGGTTATCTCGGTTTTTACTTCACTTTTCGATTTTGATTTAATTTCTTCTTTAGCTTTTGAAGCGATTACCTGCTCAGCGTTTAAATCCTTCTTTTGATTTACCGAAGTATTAAAATTTTGCGACTGTGTGTATTTTCTTTCAATGTCTTTATTGTGGGTCCAACTTAGTTCCGACTTTATGGGTGGTTTGCCAGTCCGTTCGTCTACAGGCTTGGAAGTATCATAAACAACAAGCGTTCCGCTAATTACCGATTTATCCGTATCGAGTTCGATAATTGATTTTTCGGACTCCGTTTTTGCCGTTATAGCTGAGTTTTCCTGCACGTTTGTAGTTTGGTGTTGTTCAACCGAAGTTTGAGCATGTACGGTCGCTGAAACAACTGAATCGGTCTTTATCTTAGTGATTTGTTGTACTGGTTTACAACCAACAGCAAAAAACACAAAACAGATCATACAAACAAATCCAATCATGTGTTTGTATTGCTCCATGTAAATCATTTTATCAATGTTTTTCGGATTGCTCTTCCAACGTTCGTAACGTATCACACTAAGAAAGATTGATTTCACTAAAGTTCGTTTTCGTGTTTTCATACTATTTCAATTTCAATTTCGGTTGCTGCTTCAAGTATCGGAAAAAGTTTGTCGAAAGTTGCCTTTGACTGGCTCACTCTGCCTTTGGTATCGTTCACTCCAACCAATAAACAGCCGTGTGTATCGACTGCAGTGTTGCCGGGGTGAATGCGAATACCTTCAAAGCCGGGAACATCAACCAACAAAGGCAAATCACGCTTAAACCGAACAGACGGTGTGATAATCACTTTGTATGTTCCAAAAGGAATACAGGTTTCGCCAAAAACCTTACTTTCGCCCGGGTCTGTCAAGTCACCATCGTGGTTTTTGTCACGGTTTGTATCTTCCAGTACATCACAAAACGGAACACCATCAATCGACAGTTTCCCAATTGTGTAATCGGGAGCAAAATAAATTCTCTTTAATTGTAGCTTCATTTTTCCTTGATTTTAGAAATTAAACTGTCAGTAATTCCAATACCCAAAAGGGTTGCAGAAGTATAAAGCAATTCTCTCAAATACTCCTGCTTAAAAATACAAATCACAAATACACAACACACAAAACCAATTCCACCGAAAAATCGCTTACTGCTTTCCGGCATATCCTTTCGGATAAGATTTAAAAAGAATGTTTTCATTTTTCGTCTTTATTGCTGTTTATATTCATAAATAATGCACTTTTTATTCTTGTAAAAATCTGAGTAGTCATTACCTCATACAGAAACGAAATAGCTTTATTTTTCGGAAACACTAATCCGGCATTTCTGAGAATGTTACACAGGTAAAAATAAACTACTATAAATGTTGTGTATTTCACTCCTTCATCTCCCAGAGCATGATTGCCTAAATTAACGGCTACGTTGTGAATAAAAAAAACTAAAGCTCCATAAAAGGTTAACTGAAAAACAGAATCGAATGCTTTCTTCAAACTGAATTCTTTCTCATTTACGTGAATATCCGTTACAATTCCAGTTATAATGTTGAACAAAAAGGATAACCCTAACACATATAACACATCCTGAATTGGACTAAAAATAGAAACTATAAATGTGGTTATCAACACAATAAACGGTTTGCAGAACGCAATTAAATTACTAATAAATTCGTCCATATTATTTAGCGATTTACTTTTTTGGAAACTTAGTTTCATATCTCGTTACAAAATTAATAAATAATGTGTACAATGCGCACACTTTTTGAGAAAAATTTTATTAAAGATTACTCCACAAACCTACAAATAACTCCAACTTCCACCAACCATCATTTGATGGTGTAATTAGGGTATTATCGTACTCTTACAAAGCCATTACTGTCTTTATACCATTCGCCATATCCAACTTTACTCAAATCGTTAGCTAAAAAATCACTCTTTATACTTACACAACCATTTTCTTTCATTTCGACATTAAATATACATCCATCATTTCGAGCCAAACTCAATGTCCGTTTAGAAATTACATAATAGCCATTTACATTATCTAATAAACCAGACGGATTCAACTCTATACCTGCCATTGCATTGTTATCGTTGCTACTTGCGGATTTTTGATATAATTCTATAAATCCATAATCATTAGGTTCAAAGTTTCCGAATCCATTTTGATGCCTATCCATTATGCGGACTATTAATTTATTTGTATTGTCATACATTTTAATTGAGTGGTCGGTATTGTCAATAACAATTCTATTACCATTTAATTTAGTTTCCAACTTTCCAATTAATGTTACATTCCCGTTTTCATCAATCTTGAAATTGTCGAGCGTTGAAATCAAATCATTGGTCGACGTTCCTTTGAATTTACCCCCCAATAGTGACCAACTTCCATCTTTATAAAAGATTATTTTTGCAGTGCCGTTCAAAGCAGCGTCATAATCTCCACCTGAAAAATAAGCAATAGGATCATCGGAAAGTCCTGACATACCGCCTGTGATATTACCAAGCAAATCTTTTACAAAAAGCAAATTTCCAAGAAGCAAACCGCCATCGTGGTCAATGCTTCCGTCTTCCATTGCAGACTTCAAATAAGCATAGCTTTTGTCGATAGCAGAAATTCCACGTTTGGTAATCTGATTTTCGTTTGCAAGCAAGTCCAAGAACTTACTGTCATTGGTTGCAATCTTTTTGATTTCACTCGAAACAGTTGAACCGGCAGTAACATTCGACAATTCAATTTGTGGCTTGTTAGGATAGTTCACATATTCTTTGATTGAAGTAATTCGTATCAATACAGGAACGTCCTGAAACTGTTCGTCAGTAAACGATACATAACCACCAAGAACAATCTTTGGTCCAACAGTAGTCCAATGCTGTTTCGCCCAAATACCGTCAATCTCTCCAACAAACGAGAAACGAGGGTTTTCGTTGTCGTACATATACTTGATAGCTTCTTTGAACATATCCCACGAAGCACCTGTCTGAGTATCATTATCGCAAATATAAGCATCGGGCAAATTGATTCCGAAAATAGCATACTTATCTCCAACGATAGGAGTGAAAGTTGAATTTGGCATTGCAACTCCGTCAATGGTCTGCGGAACAATCTCGAAGCGTTTGGCTTTCTTGGTTCCAACTACAGCGTGATGATAGGTAACGTCAAATTCTTTTCCGGCCAACATTCCTGTTTGAAAAATCATTGTCATTTTCTGACCTTTTATCAAACAGTTTGTATAATTCAGATTGTCCGGGATAGTTTCATCAGCTATATCATAGAAATTCTTGTCAGCGTTTACGATAATGATTTCTCCGCAGTTACCTATCCGGCTCGGGTAGATATGTGAGCAATCCAAACTATCCTCTTCCATCGTTGCCAATGGTTTTTCGGATTCTTTGCGTTTTATCGAATACCCCAAACTATCCGAAACATAGGTGCGACCCTCATAAACCAATTCTTGATTAAATGGCAGTAATAAATCTTTGCTCTTTGGAGTGTCCGGCAATTGGTCCGGGTACTTTGACATGTCGATGTTTTTTTCGCCCCCTTGAACGAATAGAATTTCAACAGGTTTTGATTGGTCGAAGTTTTCACGCTTAACGCCATATTTAAACCCATTTCCTTTGCCGTATGACAACGAAAGGGGGGATTCTTTGTTGTACTCAACTTTTTTGAGCGAAACAACTTTCCCGACGATTTCAAATTCAGTTTGGAACGCTTCGGCAATCATTTTGAATGCATCAGCGCAATAGGTATGGTTGAAATAGAGCGTTTTTTCAATTGCTTCAATGCATGTTCCAATTGACCAACCAGAACCTCTCAAATTCAGATTATCGACCAACATTTGCAAATGTTCTTGTGGTTGAGCTGTAAGGCTGAACTTCAAGCGTTTTGATGTTGTGTCTCTGAACTTGTATTTTGACAAAACGGATTGCTCCGCTTCAAACACAAGGGTGTACTCATGGTTTCGAGAGCTGTTTTTTACTAAACTTGCAGGTCGAATAAGCGTATATCTTTCCCCGTCATACTCGCAATATGCACCGATTGGAATGTCGATATAGTCAGCCAATGAAATGTACAAAGTCAAAGCGTTTTCGCCCATTATTTGACGGTTTCGGTAGCTGCTATCACTAACGGGAATGTCAACGGTTGTGTTATTGAAATGAAATACCATACTGTACAATTTATTTATTGAATCCAGTGAGTGTAATTGCGAATAAAAAACTTTCTTAAAATTTCATTAGCTATATATTTTGAAAGTAAATTTTTTCCAATTATAATACCCGGATGATTTTGTTGTAAATTCTCAGGATGAATACCATCGCCTGTTGTCCAAAAGTTGATTAAAACTTTAGAAATTCCACATTCGCTATAAGCATCAATTACCGGAACTGACATAAATGCACAAGTTTTCTTTATAATCGAAACCTTTGCATTAATCATTGCAGACGAATTGAATGATGAAGTTGAAGCTATAGGTGTTGTAACGAAAATTTGTGTATTTGGGAAAACAATCTGCAACGTCTCTAAATGCCACCTCAATGCACTTGCTATAGTTTTACGTGTCAAACTTGCATAACTTTGAGCAAATACAGCATCCGTATCATCAACATATTGCCACGAATCACGGTCATTGGTTGAAGCTGCTATAATTATCACATCTGGAATGTCTGTGGTATAGCCTTTGCCTGTTCCGTAACTCGAATTAATTGTAGTTACTGTTCCTTCCTGTGGGTGTGTCCAGCTTATTGTTGCCCCAAGTTGGGTAATATGCTGAATTAACCGGCGAACTTGATTGCTAATCACATTATCATCATGTGTTAGGTTTGGTCGTTTAGGCAAATAAATCGAAGTCAAATTAGTATCACCGCTAAATGAATCACATATTCTTGCCCCACCAACTCCTAAATTTCCAAATTCGGTCGTTATATTGCCAACTCCCGTAGTGCTTTCATCTCCAACGGCTGCTTGTAGAAATGACCATCCTAAAATATCTTTAACCGAACCACCGCAATTTGTTACCTGATTGCTGAATATCGAATCGGATAGTACAGCTAATTTGAACGTTTTATCATAGTTTTTAAATAACTCAAATTTACTGTTTTGGTAAAAATCATTTGCAGTCTCATCAATAGTGTAAATAGTTACAGGATACGTTCTGTCGTTCGCGCTTGAAATGGCAATATAATTATAGTTATCATTTGCAGTAAAAGCAACATCACTATCAACGTGAACGTAGCTTCCGTTACCGATTATCGGTTGAGTATTTGTAAGTGCTAAGCTACCATTTTCATAGCTTGTATATGACTTGCACAAATCACACCCATAATAATTATTGTTGGATATAATTTTTACCCGATATTGTTTACCCTTAACAAATTTATAAGCTATTACTGTTGGATGGTCATTTCCATTTACACGAGCAACAACAATATTTCCTTTGTATAGTATATTTCTATCCAAATAATTTACATCAGGAATATCCGTCAATTTAGCAAATGTAGCAGGAATTAAACTTTCTGCAATTTTGAATCCGTAGGATTCATAAGTAGTAGATGAAGAACCTAACTCGATTTGAATAGTTACAGGATTAATATTTGCATTAGTTGGATAGCCAAACTTGGCATATTTAGCTGTGGATGGAGTCGTAAATGTAGACGAACCAATACTTACGATAGACCCAATTTGCATAAAATATTTATCATAATATTTTATGCAAATATTTTCGTTCGATTTGTACTGAGTGCTTGCAGCTAATTTTTCATAATTATTCTGAAAAATTTTATTGCTTACAATCGCAGCGCCTACAAAATCTCCTGAATTAAATATATTTTTCCCAATTATTTTATTGGAATATTCATACGATGCATCGTATCTTGATTCATAATTATCAACTGCATTTGAAACTCTTAAAATTGTATCAGGAACATTTGTGTCTTGAATTGCTTTTCTAAAAGCCGAATAAATATAGGAAAATGCTGTTCCAAATTCGATTTGAAAAAATAAATCGGTAGAATAGTATGTCGCTCTGAAATAAACTGCTCCGTTAGGTATTGACACGCTGGGAACTGTTGATGTTGTAGTACCAATTAATGCAAAATTAGCATCAAAAAATCCACAAATTTTAAAAGAAGAAGTTGCTCCATTATTGCCAGCAAATGCTGTTGTAGCTACTTTATCAATTAGAATAAAACCCGTAGTATTATAGTCTGAATTAGTACCACCTGATATTGAGCCATTTGCAGACATAAATTTTCCTATGAGATGGTCGGGAGCTGACGGGTCAAAATAATTTGAAACTACATATAGTCTGCTGTAAAAGTCTGCCAATGCTTTTTGCGATATTCCAAAATTAGTGCTTGTTCCGGGAATCTGTTTATAATTCGGATTTGCCATATATTTATATACATAGCTTGATGGAGCTGTATATTCAACAATCAACCTATCACCTATATTTACAGCTACAGAACCTGATGTAATGAATGTACAATTACCTGCTGAAATAAATTCGTAATAACCGCTTCGTGCAGGTGTTGGTGCGGATGCATTGTGTAAAATTCCGCCAATAAAACCGGCACTTAGTACGGCTGCATTTACCTGAGCAATTGCAGTGGAAGTATTCGTTTGACGTGCTGATTCTTGATTTTGGCGGGTAATCTCGTTATTTCCACGGGTAGTTTCAGCTATTTGGCGAGTAGTTTCATTTTGTAAAAATGCAGCTTGCCTTTCTGCTTCGTAAATAGATTCCTCTTCAACCAATTCATCTTCAACCCATATCCATACCAGTGAATTATACAAATGTTTATCCTGCCATCTTGGACTAACTCCCCCATCCCACGCTTTAGCTCCTTGATTTCCAATTATAACAGTATAAATTAGCTTATAAACTGAATTATACGCTTTATCATAAAGTTCACACCCTAAAACATCAGGTATTGCATTCGACATACTAATAAGAACAATTGATTTAGGTGCTTCTTCAATTACAGTATTTACGGCATAGGTAAACTCTGTCATTGAAAACTGAACCTCTTCTTTTACTCCATCAACTTCCCTATATCCGACACCGAATACATTTTCTAAATTTTCGCTTTCAGTGAATTGGTCGAATGTTACTTTATTATCATTCATTTTTTCAATAATTTAATAGATTTTGCACTAAATGTCTTTATAAGTTTTCCTAAGAAAGTGAAAAGAACTTTTGTTTCATCGTAGTTTCTGAATGAAGTCATACAAATGGTCAACGTAAATTCACACCATATTTTACCACCAACGAATGAAAATTTTGTACATTCCGAGCCTTTCAAATAGCAGTTATATTCTTCTGAAATAAATCTGAAAACACGTTCATTCGGTTGTGATAAGTCAAAAAATAACGATCTATAATTGCTCCAAAAGTCGGATATGTTATCTGCCACAATAGCACACTTCAACTGAACGTCTTTGGGCTGAAATTTCACGCTGTTTCCGTCGTAAATTACCCCGTTTGTGTTCTTTGTTGATACTGTCAAATTTTGACTTACTGCAGGCTGTTTCAGAATTTCGGCATCTGAACCCTCTAAAATATAAACCCCATAATCGGAAAACAAAACATCGTCAATCGAATAGTCGTTTTGTTCAACCGAAAAAGCAGGGTTTGGTCTTGTTTCATACCCCACCAATGGGTCATCTTCCGATAATACCAAATCAAAGGTTCGTATGCTGTTTAAATTACCCGTGTAACCGTCAACGTTTACCATTCTGTAACACCGTGTCAGCATTATATCCGAGAAATCGAACTCATGGTAAACCCCGTCGCTCAAAAGGGCTATAAACGCCCCAATATCTCCGCTTTGCCTTGCCACTAATGACAACTTGTATTCTCGTTTATCGAATTTAGGCTCTGAAAGGTCAACTTCTACACCGTCATACTCAGCCCATGTATTTTGGTCGGGAGCTTTCATAGTTGGGTACGAAACAAGACCGGAATAACCGCCATCTCTGACAAATACTCCGAAAGTTTCCGAACTTATTCCGTCTATGTAAAATACCCCTGCCATTAAATTAGTTTTACCCCTTTTTCGTTGATTCTGTCAATACCTTGCTTCATGGACGTGATTCCATTTTCAACAGCCTCTAACCTATTTGTATTATTTTCAATACCTGCCAAATGTTTCAACGCCTGTGCTGAGTTAGCTTTTAAAATATCCATACCCTCAGCTATTCTGAAAGTATGACCCTGCATAGCAGTAAACCGACCATTCAACTCATTTGCTGAATCCTGAGACATTGAAGCAAAACCCTTAGCTGTAGCTGTTCTGGTTGCATCACCTGTAAATCCTGCAAATCCAAGACCCTTTAATTGGTTATCGGCAGCAGTCATACCTTCATTGTATAAATCTAATCTCTTTTGATACTTATCGTTGAATCTTAAAATATCATCAGTAATATCTCCATCGCCACCCTCTGAAAAACTTGCAATCATGTCTTCTTCAAGTTTTTTAAATAAATCAGAAAATGCAGCACTAAAAATCAACTGTTGCATAATGTTAGTTATGATTTCGTTAACTTTAGTATTGAATTTATCTATTGCTGAATATAGATCACCATTTTTAAATGCTTCAACAAGCGCATCGGATAAACTTTGTCCCAAATCTCCGGCAAGAGATTTGAAATTGTCTTCCATTTGTTTTTGAGCCTCTGTCTGCTTAGCCTTTATTTCTTTCCAATCATCAACAAGTTTCTTTGTCTTATCATCTAACTTGTCATAATCAGCAAGTATTTTAGGATTCAGTTCACCATTTTCAAGAATAGAACCGTACTTTTCTTTTAGATTTTCAAAAACAGGAACAGTCTTCGTTGCCAAAGCTCCTGTAATTCCTCCAACTATAGCACCAATCCCGGCACCAATCAAAGTTCCAATAATTGGTATAAATGAGCCAACTGCTGCTCCAACTGCTGCACCCGCACCTACACCAGTAGCTATATTTCCACCACTAACAACTTGCTTAGTTCCGGTTTGAACCTGACCATTTTCAAGTTTACCTGTTTGTTCTGAAAGTAGTTTGGTTGCGTCTACATATTGTTTCATTCCTGAAACAGCTTTTGCATACGGATTTTCAACACCGAAAATGTTTGCTTCTTTGTATGCCTCTGCCTCTATCCTTGCCATTGCAAGCAAATGAACTGATTCCTCAATCTTAGCGTTCCACTCTTCCTCTGCTTTCGTATTAGCTTCAATCTGAGTAGCAATCATTGAATACAGATTGACAATACCATCAATTCCAGCTGAAATCACTTCTTCTTTTGAGGACGTTTTATTGAAAGCTGTAGAAATATCACTAATTGAGCCTGAAATACCTGATAAAATAGAACCTATCTCACCCAGTGCACCTCCTGACTTTTGCAACTCACTACCTAACTTTTCAACTGAACCTGCAAGTTTTTCTGCAAATTTTAAAACAGATTCCCAGTTTTTAGCATCAATTGCTTCTGTTCCTGTTTTCTTTACTTCATTAAGTGATTTCTTTAGCTTTTCAACATCTTCTTCTGCTATTCCTAACAGCTTAAGAACTTTTTCCATTTCAGGGGTAATCTTAATGTCCCCGATTATTTTCTTTACTTTTTCGAGTTCGGAAGCAGTCAAATGAGAAATATCTGAAAATAGAGGCATTACCTCTTTTATCTTTTCAGTGAGAAATTCAGCACCTTTTCCTGAATACAAATCCAGTAATCCGAATTCTTTCAGAATTTCCTCATTGACAGTTTTAGTCTCTTCCGACCACAACTTAGCATTATCAACAAGCTTTTTATCAGTATCAGCACTGTTTTCTTTCGTACGAAGAGATTCAAGACTTTCAGCTTCTTTCGAATATTTTTTATCAATTTCAAGTCTTTTATCAGCGTAATCCTTAGCCGTTTTCAGTCTTGCCTCATTGATCTCATTGATTTGTTTTTCATACTCAGCCTTATCGGCTATTGAAATACCCTGAAAATAGGTTTTAGCAACTTCCGGCATAGCAACTTTTCCAGCTTTCCCTTTCATTCCTTTTGCTTCCCACTCTTTTTGAGCCTGTTCTTGCAAATTCAATAAATAGTCTTCTTGCTGACGTTTCAACTGCAATTTCTTTTTAGCATAATTGAATTCAGCTAAATCAAGTTGCTTTTGAGCACCTTCTTCTTCGGTTGATAAATCAGTTTCCCAACGCTGCATTTCCAAATCTTCCAACTCACGTAAATTTGAGCGTTTTTGTTTTACCAACTCTTCGTTCAGTGTTTTCAAAGAATCTGCTGAAAGGGCTTTCATTCCTGCTTTTTTCACAGCATCGTTGTAAACTCCTTCAAGTTTGGCAACTTTGTCATTTGCCTCCGCAAGTAACTTAGTATAATCAGATGCTTTATGTGGTGAGTTTACTATTTCGTCTCTGTTTTTTACAGCATCCTGATAATCCTTAAAAGCTTTCTTAACTATCTCAGAATACTGAGTAGTTTTTTCAGCTCGTTGTTTTAATTCAGCTTCCAAACTGTTTAACTGAGAAACTAAAACTTCTTTCGACCAACTTCCGGAAATCTGACTAATTCCTGAAACACTACCAAACTCACCATCTTTAAGTTTAGAAATTAATCGTTTTCTTGAATTTATTTCAATCTGAATAATTCCGTCTGATTTGTTATCAATTTCAGTTATAAAATCGTTGTAACGGTAGTCCTGAATTTCCTTGTCAAGGGCTTTAAGATAAGCCTCTTTTTCAGCAATAAGACCTTTTGCATTTTCTGAGAAAGAATCATATCCTGTTATTCCGTGTGATTTTCTAGCAGCTACGTTTTCCGAAATCTTAGTCTTTAAAGCATTAATCTCAGCCGTAGTTTTATCATATTCAGATTTATAACTGTTCTCAGATTTTTTGTGCTCAAATTCAGATATTTCTTTTTTCAACTGCAGAATATCAGCAAGTTTTAATTTCTCAATATCGTATTTTTCAAAAATCTGCGGATACTTCAATTTCAAAGCCTCCAATGATTCAACTCTCTTGTAATTTGCCAACGAATTATTATTAGCAGAATCAACCAAGTCGTTTCCGTCTTTAATAGCCTTGCTTTCAATCTCTGAAAATTTAGATTTCGTTTCGTTGAATTTCTTCTGAGCTATCTCAGCAGCAGTAGTTGAATCTTTCAATGTCCAGATAACAGCAACCAAGGCTACAATAGCCATTGTTGCAGCTATGTAAGGATTTGTCATAATTGCTTTATTCAGTGCCGATTGTGCCAAAACTGCCTTCATGGTAGCAACCACCTGTAACTCTTTTGTAGCTATGTCATAAGTAGTCAGTGCTATTCTTGCTGTATCATAAGCATTTGTCAGAATGATTGCAGCCTTATACGCTCCGTAAACTTCTACAATTGTCAAAATAACCTTTCCAACACTTTCGTAATTATCAATAAGAGTAGATGCACCGCCAACCATATCATAAATCAATCCTTTATTTGCTTTTCCGATTGAATTATACATGAAAGCCAACTTATCCTCTAAGTTTGAAATCTGTCCGGTTAAACTTTCGGAAATCTTTGCATTTGCTCCCTGAATGCCTTTTAAATCACCAAGAGAAAGGATATAAGCACGAATAGCTGAGTTTGTTTTAGCAACGGTAGTAGTTTGTTCTTTGAACGAGAAAGTAACTTTATCGCCAGTCTGAGAGGCTTTGATTCCAAATTCTTTCAGTCGTTCAAATTCTCCTGTTTGAGCATCGAGAATAGCCTCTGTCAATTGGTCGAATGATTTTCCTGTGGAACTGGCAACATCTCCGAGTTTTACCATTTCTTCACGAGTGGGAACAAAACCCTGATTAGCCATTTTGATAAATGCGCCTGTTACTTCATCCAACTGAAAAGGAGTTGTTGCAGCGAACTGAGAAAGCATATCGAGAGCTTCTGCTCCTTTTACTTTTCCAAGTGTATTTTCAAGTACAATGCCGAACTTTTCAAATTTTGCAGTCGTATCAATAATCTGTTTACCTAACATAGTTATAGCAGCCGTTCCACCAATAGCTGCAAGCGTTCTGCCTGCTAATGAAAAGCTGCTATCCATTTTTGAGCTTTCGGACTGAACCTTTTCACTCAAACCTTTTATATGAGTCTGTGCTTGATCTACATCTCTTTTGAGTTGAGTATTGTCAAGACCTGACTTAAACCAAAGACTTCCGCTCATTATCCAAATAGTATTTTGTTGTACGCATCCCGATTTTTCGGGTCGTCTGCATTAATTACTTCTTCATCTTCCTTCTTTTCATCATCGTAGCCCGGCAATACCGAACAATATAAAATCATATTAACGTAGCTCATTTCATACAGAATGAAATCTAACGTGAATTGTGGATAACCTTTTGCGACACCTGCTACAACAGACCAAATGCTGTCATTCTCACCGTTTACCTTGTCGCTCTTAGCAGATTTACTTCGAGTAGGGAAACGGTAACTTGAAAAAAACTCTGAATCTCCAAACCCTTTAATAATTCAACTATCAATGTTTCAAGTTCTGACGGAGAAAGATTATAAAGTATAAATTCAGCCAACTCGTCAATCTCACTTTTCTTTCGACCGATTTTGAGCCATTTTAAGCGACTTTTCTTCTCTGACTGTGTGTTTGGTTGTTTTCGTGCTCCAAGTATCATTGTAGCTGCAATAGCACCCAATACATCACATTTTTCAGCTATAGATAAGCTTTCATATATGAAATTCTCAGCATCCAGTTTTACTGAGGGTAAAAATGATATTAATTTCGATACCTGAATAAGCGTTGCTGTAGTTGGAGCAACAATACTAAACGTATGAGCACCAACTTCAATTTTCTTATTCTCCTGCAGAATAGTTTCTGCTACTTTACTCTCTACTGTTTTCATTGCTAAAAATTTTGGTTGCGGAAACAGGATTTGAACCTGTGACCTGTTGGTTATGAGCCAACCGAGCTACCTGACTGCTCTATTCCGCTATAGAGCGCATTATGGAATCGAACCACTCTTCTTGACTGGGAGCCAAGCGCACTACCGTCGTGCTCAATACGCAAATCAGGTTTACCACCACCATAAGGGGACAATGCCAGTTTTTTTATTCCTTTTCTGGAATAGTTTCTTCAACAATTTGCACTTCTTCCGAAAAATACTGTTCGTATAATTTCGGACGGTCAGATTTAAGCTGTTTTTTTTGTGCTTTTGTCATATCCTCAACGATAAACTCTTTATCGTCGTAAGAAATCATTGTTTTTTCCATAATTACGCCTTGTTAGTGATTGTCCAACCCCAACCTGCAAGCGTAGCTTTATCAGCTTTCGCCTGAGTAGTCCAAGTTGAATAACCTGCATTATTACCACCTGTCAAATTCAAGGTCTTACCGCTTGCAATAGTGTGTTTCAATACAAGAGCTCTCAAAAGAGATGCAATACTTAAAACAGTGAAAGCGCAACCACTCAAACCTAAATAAGTAAATTTATCACCTTCCAATTCAGATAAAACAGTACAATTACTTAAATCTACACTTTCGGCATTTGGACAATAAGCAGACTCCAAGTAAACATTTGAATCTCCATCAATACCTGTTACTAAAGGCAAATTCAGTTTCGATATTTTTGTTCCGCTGAATATAAATTCAGTTACTTTTGGTACATTTATTGACGTTAGATTTGAACATCCTGTAACATCAACGAATGTTGCATTTGGTGCTTGTATCTGTTGTATTGAAGTCGACCCAATAGTAAGTAGTGAAACTGACGGACAAATAATATTTTCAAGGTAATCACATCCTGAAATGTTTACAGTAGTAGCTTTTGGTGCATTTACAACCACAACCTCACATCCTGAAATACTAACAGAACTTGCATTTTCACAAGAAACTAACGAAACACTCTGAGAGATAAGATTAATTGCAATTGATAAATCCGAAATAACCTCACCTGAAATTTGTCCAACTGTTTCAAAATAGATTCCTGTAACTGTTTTAGGATAAGCAATAACAATTTCACCTGTACTTGGTAATTCAATAGTTATTGAATTATCACCTATATTGTTAGAATAAACACTTCCATCTATTTTAATATACAGTTTCTCATTGGTCATATCCCCACTTACAGCAAAAGATATATTTAAGTCTATTGCAGTCAATCCCCTCTGAACCTCATACGTTTCAGTATATGGTTTCAGAACGTTACCACTTGTAGGTTCGAGAGCTTCAAAAGTATACTTCAATAAAGTTCCATCTTTTGAGGTCCACGTCGTTTCAACTGAAACTTTTGTTTTGTCAAGCTGCCAACCTTCCAAGCTGCTGTCTTCCGGTGTAAGTCTCAACGAATAAAATCCGTCCGTTACTCCGTCATCCTCTTCAATTGGTTTACTCTGGCCTTTTTGTACCCAAATCTCACATTCGAAAGTGAACTTGTTTTTACGATACAAAACGTCAATAGGCTCACCGCCCTCAATGATTGCTTCAAGCTTTGTTCCTTTACCTGCCGACAGTTTTGCACTATCCTGCTTTGCATCAGGAAATAACAACCAATCAACTGGCGTTGGAGTGGAACCTTGAACCACTTTCCATATTTCCAATTTGGGTTTACCCCACGTCAAATTTGCCATAATTGTAAATTTTAGGGCGTGAATAGAAACAAATCAGCGAGGCTTAAAAAACCCCGCTAATTCGTTATGCATGTGTGTAAGATTGAAGCATATTTCCTTCTGCAGGTTTCAAGCCTTCGAATGTGTATTTCAACATTGTTCCATCTTTCGATGTCCACGAAGTTTCAACCGTAACAACTGTTTTTTCCATTTTCCACCCTTCGAGAGTTACATCTTCCGGGGTCAAGCGAATGCCGTAGTTTGCAGCAATGACACCATCAACATCAGTAATCGGTTTGGTTGAACCTTTCTGAACAAATACCTCACATTCAAATGAGTATCTGTTTTTCTGATATTTTACGTCGACAACATCACCACCTTCTGCAATGGCTTCGTTTTTTGTGCCTTTTGTAGTGGTCAATTTAGCACTGTCCTGTTTTAAATCAGGTAATGCAACCCAAGTGCTACCAAGAACACCTGCAACAAAAACACATATTTCAACTTTGGGTTTTCCCCATGATAAGTTTGCCATGATTTTCTAATTTTTAGAAAGTTGATAATTGAAATTTAATTCGACAATTGACGAAATGCTGTTCAATGCCTTCGGCTTTGTACGTTTGAATCGTTTTGTCAAGTTCAAAATAATAATCTCCCGAAACTGAATGTGACTGGATAAATGAATTTACAAGCTTTTCAAGCTCTGTGCATCTCGAAGTATTTTTTACTGTAAGATTGTTTGAAACAATATCAGGAACATACAAATTCAGGTTTAATACTCCGGTCTGTATTTGTCCGTCTAAACCTGTAAGAAAAGATACAACAGCATCTTCCGTTTCAGCATTTAGAGGTCGCATACCTTCACGATATAACTCACCCGATATGTTTGTTTTGATTGTGCTTTTGTCAATCAGATCATAAACTTCTTCTTCAATTTCACCGCCTGTCTTTCTCATACTCCAAACCCTAATTTTCTCAACATTTCAGGTATAATTTGCTCTGCCAATAATTCAGCAGATGTGAGTACATCTAAACCCATTGCTTCAACGTAACTTGCGTAATTCATTCCGGCAACTACTATCAATACAAGTCCGACACTATTTTCAGCAGTCAAACTTTTAATGAATTCCTGTCCGGTCTTTTTACCCTCGCTTCCACTTTTTACAGTGGGAAAACTTGAACTTCCTACTACGCTACCGTTATCCAGAACCAAAAAACCAATAGACGACCTCAGATTTCCTGTTTGGTCCATATAGGTATTAAGACTTCTGGCTTGATTAACGCACCTTTTTCCAACGTAAATAAGTGTATTGATAAGTACCTTTTTCTGCTCTGCAAGCTGTTCGTCAATATATGATTGAACATCATTTTCTGAGAACTCAGGAGTTATCGGCATTACACGATTATTTTTACACGTTTTACGGATTCAAGTAATTCTAAACGCTGAACTGGTTTTCGACAAACAACATTTCCGTCTTTGTCTGAGAGTTGGATTTCTGTAGCTTTGAAAGTCAAATCTTTTGTAGTGATAGAATACTCACTCTGAGTGAAAATACCATCCTGATACGTTCCTCTGTTATTGTAAACGTTTGCTACATACAAACATTCAACAGCGTTTCCCCAAGATGAACTGTCAGGTATCGGCTCTCCTTTTTCGTTGAACCCACCACCGGACACTTTATTTAAACTCAGAATAGTTCCTCTCATTACCACAAATATGAACGGTCTCTGACTGACGGACTAGTTGTATTTGCAACTCCCAACTCATTACACAGTGACGAGTAATACAATTTCAAAGCATCGAAGTTCCAAGACTTAGAAACTCCACCTTCCGAAACACTTGAAAAAATCGGCAACCATACGCCTAAGCTTTTGCAGATTGCACTTTTTGCAGCTTTCAGGTCTAACATTCTTTCGCCTGTAAGTCCGTTTTCTACAAGTATTAATTCAACGTCATCAGATGAAACCTCAAACTTAGACAACGACTTTCCGATGTATTCACTGTTTGTCATAGATTGTATTTTTCAAAAGAGTTCTACCGGATAGCAGAACTCCTTTAAATTTTTAGTCAACAGTAAGAATGAACACGTTGTCAATTGCTTCGAAAGCAGGGAACGCATTCAACTCAACAGCAGTGAACTCAGCCCAAGGGTCGTTTTCCTGCCATTTTGAAATCAGCGCACGGTTGAATGTGGCATAATTTACGTGCTGAACTGGCTGCATTTGTTCCATACAAACAGCATTCTTGATACTTCCCAATACTCCCGAAGGAACAAAAGAAACATTTCCATCTTTCCATGGACGAATGGTACCAATAACACCATCTTTTTCGATACCAACAACTTCGTCAACGATTTCAATTACAGGCAAAAGATTTGCTTGCAAATAAGTGTTGACTGCACTAAGAGTTGCAATTCCTGCACCCTTTTGTAATTGGTTGAAAGAAACGAGACTGTTTATAGTTTCAGTACATTTTGCAAACTGCAACCACTGAGTCATTGACAACAGTATTTTGCTGAAATTACGACCTTTTGACCGGGCATCATTCACAACAGTGGTAATGTCGGTAATCGGAGTCGCAGTAGTTGGATTTCTCCACTTACGGTTTGCAGTTCCGGTAATGTCAGATTTGTTTCCAGAAGGCATCAACAAATCAATATCGTTTTTCAAAACGATACCGTCAGGATTGATTGCAGCAGTCAAACTGATTTTACCAGTTGATACGGCTTGCAGAACCATAATATCCAGACGTTTATGAGCTGAATTACCTGCTTTTTGAACATCCTGAAATAAGAAATCGAGCAGTTGCTGTTTCTTAGTGGCATCGTCAAGACTTAACGCTTGCAAAGCAAGGAAATCACGATAATCGCTTTCACGCATCGAGAATTTTTCTTTGATTGCAGGAATTTCACCCTGATATTTAGCCAACTGAGCACGTGAACGCAAAGGAGCACCGGACGAACGGTCAACGATAGAAGCAGCAGCCTCGATACGGCTTGCACCGATTACAGACGTGAAGTTCAACGTTTGTTGAGCAGGTGACCAATCGAAGTACTTTTGGTACCAAGTTGGAGCAAAACGGTCGTTTGCTAAATCAATTACACCCTGCAGATTCTGAGAGTATACTCCGAATATAGATTGAATTTTTGACATGGCTTACCTCCTATTAAAAAGATTGTGAGAAAATGATTAATGGCAGGGTAGCCTTCACAGAAGTTGGAACAGGCACAATACGACGAGCGTAAACAGTTCCACGAAGTACAACTGCGATGCTTGCAATTCCGTTTGAGTCAACGATAGCATCTTCGTAAAGAAGACCTTTCAGGTTAGTGTAACCTTCATCGTTCACATAGATTGCATCACCTGCAGTAACGGCAACTCCAAGAGTAGTTGCAACAGAAACAAGATCATAATCAGCGTTAGTTGTGTCAATGGCTGTGATAGCCTTTGCAGCAGCAGAGCCGGACTTAACCGACATACCAACTTTCAACTGATGTCCTTTAAGCACTTTCAAATCAGTTGCATTGTTTGCAGCGTTTGCCTGAGCAACTGCAATTTTAGCAACTTTTGCCGTGCGGGTCGATTCATCGAACCCTATCGGAGTACCTGCAGGAATAACAAGACTTTCGGTTGCAAAATCGGAATCATCTAACGTGAAACCGCCCTGTGCTACCTCAATATTCTTGCCCATCCAAATAGGAATTCCCGAGGGAACGTATTCTTTTTTAATCTGCATCATAGCATTTTAAGTTTTGGGAAATTTGACAATTTAAGCTTCTCCCTTTGGTTTGGATTTTTCAGCCCAATTTTTAATGTCATTTTCAACGACTGTTTTTGTTGGGTTTCCTCCGGCAGGGGAACCGGGTTTGGGAAAACTACCTAAACCATTGTTTGCAGCCTCTTGTATAGCAGTATTCAAATCGGTTTCTGTCTCAGTAATGAATTCATCGAATTCTTCTTCTGTTTCAAAAGCCATACGACCAAAATTTTTCAAAATAGATTTTTTGAACGCTTCCGGTGCATCTTTCAACTTTGCTTCGAGAGTTTGACGACGAACGTCGGTTGTTTTTCCTGATTTTATTCCTGCAACTTCATCGGCCAATTTCTTATTTTGTTCGATTAAGGCTTTCGCCCATTCAGGAGTATTATCGTCAATTTTCGGAGTGGGTGGAGTTGGATTTTTCTTTTCAACCATATCGTATTTACTTTTTAAGGTGTCCTCGAATGTTTTGGTCGATTTTGTAACTTCCGCATCTACTTCTTTCCGCCAGTCCTTAATAAATGTAGTAACTTTGTCGTCAGTAATCTTTTCGACAAGTGCCTGAGCTTCGGTTTCATCTGCTACTTGTATCGCCAACGAGCGAGCCAACTGCTGTAAACCATCTTTACGTGCCTGAGCAAATTTTGCAGCCAGTAACGCTAAAATCTTTTCGTACATAAGGATTTAATTTGAGTTTAAATACATTAGACTGCAAACATACAAAAAAAGTGTACGCAATACGCACACTTTTAATGAAAAAATATATTATTTAACTTTTTAGCCGTTTTATTATACCTTCATGAATAATTTGGGTTTGAAATTGTTCATTTCTGACTGACTATTAAGCCTTTTCTCAAACTTTTGAATTATCACTTCTTCGGGTGTGTCTGGATTCAAATACAGTACTAACACTTTTTTGAAACCGTACTTTGTTGAGTAAAACGGAACGGTTGAATTACCAATCTTTTTCTTGTGTTCGTTCAATGCTGCTTCAATCTTTTCGATTGACCGATTCGGTACTATCTCGCTCAGAATTTCTTCTTTGGAAACTGGCTTTTTGTTTTCCTTTTTGTCGCTTGCTTTTTTCATAACTATATTTTTAAAGTTCATCTTCATCTCCGAAACTGTAATAACTGTCTTCCGTTACTATGATATGGTCTATGAGTAGGATATTAAAAAAATCACATCCATTCTTTAACATTTTTGTAATATCTTTATCGTTACTACTTGGTACGGTCTGTCCGCTTGGGTGGTTATGTGATAACAGAATAGCAGAGGCTCCACACTTTAGAGCTGTTCCAACAACTAACTTAGGGTCGACTACTGTCTGATTTGTTCCACCTGTTGAGTGCTTCATCCACCCAATAGTATTATTTGCTGCATTCAAGTATAGCACAATAACAGTTTCAGTCAATTCAAAGACATCTTCGTCATAGAACTTTCTTAAAACTTCTACCGCATCACTCGATTGTCTAATTTTACATTTGAGTACATCACCTTTTTTGTACTTCAACGTTATTTCAGGTATAACTCCTTTATATAATTTCATTTGTTCTGAGTTCATAACTTCTCTGCTTTTTTGATTGCTTTATTCAACACTTTCAAGGTACATTTTAAACCCTCTTCATTTAGTTCCCAAGTTTCGTTGAGCAACATTTCAAAGTCTGTTTTAGCACACTTCAACGCATCTAACATTACCTGCTTTGCAGCTTCAACGCCTTCGCTGAATGCAAAATCTGCAACATCGAAAGCTGTGTTCTTTCCCATTGCATACCCGGACTCATCCCAATTGCAATTTTTACCGACAAACCTGTAAGTCTGGAACGGCTTGTTTTTTACTCTTTTTGCCATATTTTTTTTTATTGAATTATTATTTCTATATTTGCATCTCATTTCACACTAAAGTTGTGATTTGCTTTCAAAAAATTGTTAAGTAAGCGGTGCGTTTTCAATGCACCGCTTATGATTTAAACTTAATCGAATGAAAGACCGCTTTTTACTTCAAAAATCTGAACTCAAACAAAATCACTGGGTATGCACTGATAGAGAAAACTTAATTGTTTGCACTTTTGAAAACCACAAATTCAATGAAACTCAAAAGTTTGATGTTCTCGAAAACTTTAACTCAGATAACTTTATGCAGTTAGCCAGAATAATGAGAGAGTTTGGTGACTGGTTATCTGAAAATCACTACGATAAGGTATTTTAAAATTCACTTCTTGAAGGTTCATCCCAACCGAAATACTTTTTACCTACCATTGTCTCAGCTTTTGCAAACTGTTCATCGGTAAGTGTAATGAAGTTGTTTGGCTTCCCAAGTTCTGAGCCTTCAAACGTTCCAAGTACTTTGTAATTTCTTTTCTTTCCATATTTACCGTTATAATCGAAGTCCCAAGAATAAAAAACACCCTTTACGATAGTTTCTTTCTTTACCTGAATATTAGCTTCCTGCTCGGCTTTTAGTACTGAAATTTTATCGAAGTTTTCAGCGATATGTTCGGCTTCTGTTTCTGTAAAAAATAAAGTACGACCCATTGTAGAACCCTTAGCACCTTTGTAAAATCCTGCGTGATGCCATTCAGGTTCACGACCATTCAAAAGAATGTAGGCTTCTTTCACTTCCTTAGCTGAAATAGTGAAGCCTTTTTTTCTCAACATTTTTGCTACATCACCCGCAGTCATTTTCGACTGTGAAGCATAATGATGTCTTTCACTTACTACTTTGGTAGATAGACCTGTTTGATTTGCTAACATAATTCTTCTGTTTTAAACGTTATACTTGTTTTTGATAATAGTTATTGCTTTCGCTTTGATAGTGTCTGTATCGACCGCTATGGACTTGTAGAACTCTTCTTTGCCTGTATGAGATTCATAGGCTATTTGAAGAGTTCGCTGCTCTTCTCTGGTGAAACCAATTCTGAACCCTGAGAATAACTTCAAAGCTCCGGCTATGTTACCGGAGTTGAAGTGATCGAGTGCCTGACTGGTTTTAGTTTCCATACTCATAAAGTTCTTGATTATCAAAACCCTTGAATGAAACTCTATAATTTTCGAAATCCTTTTCTGTTGCAAGTCTTACTTTATCCAAACTAATGATATGTTTTGGTTCTGGGTGAACTTCAAACACTGCTCCCCTCAAAATGCTTGAATGTAAAACTCCAAGTGTCTCAGGCGTTTCAGGTAGAATGTAACCAAGAGTATTCTCATTCACTACTACTAATTTTGTTCTTTCTTCCATGATTAAAGACTGTTACAAACCATGAAACCTTTTTCAATTGCACTATTCATTCTCCTGAATTGTGCTCTGTTTTCACGAGTATTTTCTGCATATCCAGTTTTTCCGTTTGCACCTGTAAACAGATACTTGTAAACGTTTCCTTCTTCATCGATTGAAACCTCACAAAATCCATTGTTCGACAAACAAGCAGAGAATGCGGAGAAATCACTGAAAAAGTAAATCCCCTGACAAACGTAAGAAACAAAGAACCGTGTATATGAATAATTCTTTTCTGGTTCAATCAAATAGAACTGACATTTCGGATATTCTGAATATCTCTGTATTGCTTGCTTCCAAACTTTGGGGTTGTACGCTTGCTCTTTTCTTAAAAGCATTTCTTCAACTGAAATCTTAGTTAACTTTAATCCGGTTTCCATAATCTTTATTTTTAACTGTTATAAATTGTTTGTTTTTAATTACATGGTAAAGCTACTTAATTATTTTGAATGTGTATCTATTACACACATTTATTTTCGTCTGATTAAGTTTGTTTAACTTGATAACTTCCTGACAGTCTGTTTGTTGACATATCCTAACATTACAATAGGGCACAAAAAAAGAGGTACATTTCTGCACCTCTTTAAACCATTTTTCAGCCACTCGCATCCCACCGCCTTGTTTCATGCGCCATTATAAAAAAGAATGAGTGTTTCTGCGTTTAGACTGCTCCTGCTTCCGACAATCATAGCATTTATTTCTACCATATTCAAAAAGTGTAATATCCTTTGTTATCCCGCATTTAGAACAGGTTTTTTCTTTAATAAGAAGGTATTCAGCTCTCTTTTTATCATTATTTGCTTTTAAGTGCGGAAGTAATTTTTTTTTGAAGTTTAACTTATGTGATTGTGTTATTTTTTCTAAAACTAAATTCGATAAACGATTATCACATTGAAGTTTGTTTTTGTGCATTATACAAAATGTTCTATCTGTATAGTCTAATTTAGTATTGAATGAAAAAAATATCAATGCAGGAATGTTTATGCTTATATTTTTTCCTTCTATTGAAAGCGGACAAGTCAATCGCCCGTCTTTTCCAAGAACTTGTTTCCGTATTTTTTCGTGAACAATTCTATCACGATTTCCAAATAGAACAATCCGACTTAATGTTTTAATTCTACCTAAATTTGAAACTTGATAATATCCGTCATAATAAATAGCGTCAACCCAAATTTCATTTTCTAAATCTTCTAATTCAATGCTTTTGTATGGAAACATATATTTTTTAACTAATAATATCTTTAAACTCGATTGGAATCTCCGAGATTTTAGTTACCTCGTTTTTTTCTATAAAAGAAATAAAACTATCATGCAGTTTCATTCTTTCTTTAAAATCTTTATCTGACTCAGGCTTTTTAGACATGAATGTATTGATTTTTTTAGCAAGCTCTCTACTTAATTCTGGTTTCATTTTTTCACAATTAATTTAGTTCTATTTAAAACTACATAATACTTTTCCGTTGGAACATAAATAATATCATATCCTTTTGCTGTTGCCCAAGAACCGAAATTCATGTAAGTCCTTGTAGTCATTTCTGTAAGCTGATCTGATTCAATTTTAGATAATATATTTCCATTTACACTTTCTATTTTCTTCCAAGCAAATTGATCTCTTTCAGAACCCCATATATCTTTCAATTCGTCATAATCAGCAATTTTACATTTTTTCAAATCAATAACAGAACTAATAACACTTTCATCGCTTCCCATTCCATAATCAAGAGCCTGTTTTTTATCTAACGTAAAATAGCTTCCATCACCAAACGTTCCTTTACCATTGAATAAATCACCATCTTTGAATTGATTAATTCTATTTTGTAACATTTCTTTATCACCCTGAACCCCACGATATAAAACAATATTCTCTTTATCGCTTTTAAGCAGAGCAAAATCAACATCGTTTACAAGTTTAGGTTTTCCATTGAATCCCTGAACTTCACCAATATATCCTTGCATTGTATTCGTTCCATCAGTAGCTAAATATTGTTTCATCTTGATATAATCCAAAGAACCAATCGTACTATCTATTTCATTATATTTTGCATCAAATCCAAATGATTTATTTTCGATTTTTTGAACAGAATTAGCAAGTAAACTTCCATCTTTTTGAAAATTATCTCTCAAAAAGTATGGAAGAGTTCCGTTTTGTTTTGCTTGCATAATACGCTCTTCGTTATCAGCAACCCAACCTTTGAAACCTTCCGGCAAATCCTTTACCTCGTTGTCTGATTTCAGCGTGGTAGGTTTTCCGTCCAGAATATTTTTCTGGTGTTTAATGAATTCGTCTTCACTTGCAAGAATATCTTCGACGTGACAGCGACAATGTGGGTGCCAACCTACAAACTTGAAACTCTTCGGGTAATCGCCTTTCAGAGAGTTGCACACAACACAATCGAAATAGTGATTGGAGCGAACGACCTTAAAACCAACCACAAAATCGAGTTGCTGATTTTTCAGGTAGTCCGACTCACGATAAGCCATATTAATCTCTGTTCGTGTGAGCCTCATTGCATTTTTGTAGGAACTTCGATACTGGCCGGAACCCGGGCTATACTTTGCAGCATTTTTCGACAACTGCAAATTTCCATGTTTATCACGAACTCTCCGAAATAGTTTGTCAGGATCATTAAGATACGACCGTAAATCACGACTAAGTTCTGCTGCTGATTTTCCTTCACCGATTCCAATATCCAACCCCATTTCCAACTCACCCTTGAATTGGTTTGTGTAGTTCCAAACTCTGTCAGACAATCCAAGTCCGTTTGTTTTTCGATTCTGAAAAGCTTTCAACGCTTCAAGATTCCGGCTGTTGTATGATTCGAGCTGTGATTTCGTCAACTCTGTTGTGGCTGCAAATTGTTCAATCAGCTTTTTTTTGTTTGCACTTGCTTCGTACCATTCCTTACCAGTAGCCTCGTTGATATAATAACTCATTTGCTGAGTAAGCGAACTTATCAGTTTATCAACTTTCGATTTGGCATTTGGGAAACCGTCAAAAGTAAACATTTTACCATCAGGCAACTTCACCGACGAGCTGATACTTGCTGCTTCCTGAACTGCTGATAAATACAACTGCTCAATCTTTTGTGCATAAGCATCAATTCGGTTGAAATGTGCTGCTTCTTGGTCTAATTTGAAGACTTTTGCCATTTTACTATCATTTTGTCATATCCGTGTGTAATACACACACCATTTTAGCCAAAAAATTCTGTCATTTTGCTACTTAGCTGATGGAAAAACATTCAACGTATTAGCTGCTTGCTCTTCACTCTGAATTTGTTGGTACTCAGCATCAGCATCAACAGAGAATCCGGCTAACTTTGTTCCTGTCTTTTGAGAAAGAACCGCTTTGTTTCCGGTAGCTGTCATAAGAACGCTGATTTTGTCAGCTTCATCGTCAATCATGTAAGGAGTTACAACACATTCAATATCAACCTTTTTGATGTCTGATTTCAGGGTTGAATCCATAATGCCAATAAAAGCCTTCACTATTGAAAGTCTTCTCTGCAGATACTCGTCAAATACTTCCATATGGTCCATAACCTTCAAGTGAGCATCGAGGAACATCATTTTCAACGCTTTACCAGATACACCGGAGCCTAAACCTTTTACTTTCTCAAACGAAATGTCGGGGGTCTGACTTATGGAGTGGATAAGATTAATGAGCGTTTCAATTTCAAGTTTCACCGATTCAGGTGCATTGGTCCAAGATAAATACTGAGCAGTAGCATCTTTATCACCTTCGATAATCTTACCACTTTCACCTTTTTTAGAGAATCCTTTGATTGAACCCTGAATGAATATAGTTGGCGCACCGTGGTAATCGTTTGTATCACCAAAGTTTGAAAGTAATTTTTCGAGACGGTCAATCAAACCCTGGACATCGTCAAAGTCTGTTTCTTCCTGCCGTCCGTAAACTACTGGAATTTTCCCAATAATGTTTTCAGTAGGGAAACCTTCAACAAGCGCATTTTGTCCATTCGTTGATTCATACTTGTAAATCAGCTTATCCGTGTATGTTTCAAAGAATACTTTTTTCTCCGAACCTTTCACTACAGTGTACTCCCGACTGAAAGCAATCATATCACCAAAATCGTCAAAGTAAGGATACAACACATCCCCTTTTAGTGGGTCTAATACCCTCATTCTAAGCTTGTATTTGATATCGATATTGTAAGGGTTGTCTTCGTTTGGTTTAAGCTCTACCGGGTACCAGATTTCAGCCGTTTCGGTACATGAAAACATAGACTTTGCAACTCGTCTGTTCAGTGAGTTTATTTTCACATCGTCCATGATTTTACCAACACATTCGTAAATCTTTTTGTACTGCTCAGTTTCAGCATCTGATTTCAGAACTAACTCAACCGGATTTCCGAATATAAAAGCCACTGCACGTTTCACAATAAGCTTTTGGAATGCAAGTCCTATTCTGGTTACAGATTCAGGTCTTGAATTTCCTTCGTTATCCTTTACTATTTTATCAGGTCGTTGAACAGCATCGAATACTGCATGTTTCTCCGGCTCAATAGCTTTCAATGAGCTTTCTATATCAGGCAACTTATACAGTCTACCATTTTTTAGCTCCGTTATCATCTTTTCCGGCATTTCAGCCAAAAGCAAAATTTCTTCAATTGTCATAATCGTAGTATTTTAATGTTAATGAAATAATCCACTTAAATTCTGTACTGAGTTTCCACTATTCGGATAGAACGTGTTTGCAAGTGCATCCCACTTATCCGTTGACCGTTTCAACCTCTTTATAATATCCTCTTTAGGCTCAATGATAATCGAACCATTGCTTTGAAACTTCCATTTTATCTCTGTTGCCTCTTCAAGAAAATCATCATCGGGTGGCAAACAGGGAAAATTCTTATTCTTTGGGTCCAACCAGTCACGAACACACCAGTATAAATATGCTCTCATGTTAGCAAACTCATAAACCTCTGTTTGGTCTGATAGTCCGGCTGCACTCTCTGAGAATTTACAGGAAACAGCATTGTCGTAACCCAACTCCAATAATCGAGAGTACACTCCTGCACCCTCTCCAATTGTATCAATGTAAGCAAATACTTTTTTATCCTTCAAATGACTGACAACCATTCCTGCAACGTGCATGTGGTCTGCCTTTCCTGCTGACTGGTGCATTCTGAACCGCTCTACAAATCTGCCAAACCTGTGACAGATTACTGATTTATCACGACCCATACCGGCAACGTCCACACCTAAAATCTCAGTGCTGTGATTATATGGATTTTCCTGAATATAGGTTTCATAATTTTGATTTGCAAGTGTAATCCACTCATAAGGAATAAGCACATCTTCATCTACTCTTGGGAACATTCCCCTAACCTTAACCCTGAATAAATCGTTTGGTCTATATAAACCACCTTCCCAGAGAAAATCACCCTCACCCTCATTGAAATCATCTTCCTGAATACAAACTGTCCAGTTTTTTACTTTATCAGAAACCCACTCATAATCAACCTGTCCCGGAATACTGTTTATCTTAGTAACTACATTTTCAGCGTGTAATGAATCCAGTCTGAATCTATGGAAACGGTCTGACTTCATTGCTCTTGCAGCATACCCTGTCGTAATGTTTGGGTTGAACACAATCAAAAGCCTTGAATTGCCCTGTAAATTACCTTCTATCGCATTGAAAGTAGTTTCGGATATACCAGAAGCCTCAGTAACAACAAACATCGTATTTGAAGCGTGGAAACCTGACCATGACTCCGTTGCATCGTCTCCTGTTTTAAATCCTGTGAGAAACCACTCTTCATAATTCGTCCGTATATCGTAAGCAACCAATCGCCCGGGCAAACACCCTGCATTTCGGTACAATCTCCTAATTTCAGGAACCATAATGTTTTTCACCTGCCTATCGGTCGGTGCTGTCATTGCTATTTTTGTATTCTCAACTAATCGACCTTTTTTGTCGAACTTTGGAGTGAGATACATAAAACAAAGCGAAGCGCAAGCAGCTACGAAGTCTTTGCCTCTTGCCGTTCCGCTTGCAACTGCTGTCATTTTATTGGTCTGAACCGACGTGATAATATCCTGTTGCTCTTGGTCTAACCTTGCTTTTAGGACATCACGAACGTATTTGTTCCAATCGTCTTGCCACGACCTATAAACAGAAATATGTTTATCATTTATTTCCATCGTCTGAGGTTGCAGCTTGCATCATTTGCTCAAATGGACTCACTGACATGTTTACTTCCTGTCTGTCTCTCCATTCTTCCGACTTTCTGTTTTTCAGCCAGAATATCCCTGCAGTTGTGTCCGGTGCAATAAACTTCTTCGTTTTCTTGATTACGGTTGTTGTTCCCGAACCGTCCTTATTCAGCGAAACTTCGGTTGTAACTTCTTCAAATTCATACCCTAAAGCCCTTTTGTAAAGTGCGGATTCCACCTTGAAATCTGCCTCTTCCTTTCCTTCCTTAATGAGTTTCTTGAATTCAGGATAGTTCTTTATCATTTTGCTCAACGTAGTTTTACCACAACCGAGTTTCTTTGATAGTACTTCATTATCAGCACCATTCCGACACCACATAATAACAGATTCCTCTTTTCCGGCAACGTACTTTTCGTAAATGTCCTCTTTAGGCCGTCCCATTTTTGATTTAACCTGCTCTTCCATAATTATTTTTCTTTAGTTTCTAACTCAATCAACTTCTCACGGCAAATGTCAATCATTCGACCAAAAGCAACTGTATTACTTTTGATATTGAACGCTTTCTTTACCTCTGTCATAGTTTTGATAAACTCTTCGAAGGACCCAACAACAATCGACGTATTTTCGTCAATTTTTTGTTTATTCAGCTCGCTGATTACATTCTCAACGATATTCTTCCGGCTTTCAATAAACAGGAACTTAATCTCAGTCAACTCAATATCACCGTCATTTATAGATGATACCTGCAACTTTTCCACGTCAACAAACTGAATTCCGTTCAATCCTGAAAACTCTTTTGCATCAATGGAAGCAATCTGCTCATAGATTTCTTTCAGCATTTGCATATCGTCCTTACCAACAAGTGCATTGTGCGACAACTGGTAAGCAATCTGTTTGTCCTGAGAAACCTCGTCAATGTAGAGAATGAGAATGAATTCAAGCCCTGCCTTTATCGAGGCTTTCAGTCGGTGGTTTCCTGAAAGGATTAAATACTTTCCGTCTTCGTTTCGCTTCATACCAAAAGGCAACTGTGATAGAAAACCGTCTTCCGAAACATTGGAAACAAGCTTGTCTAACATGTCCTTATCCATGTAGTGAGCATTCTTTTGTAATGGTATACAATCGTTTGCCGGACTTACATACGCAAGCTTATACGGTGCAATGAGAGCATTTACAGAATCTAAATGAGAACGTATCTCGTCTATTTTTCCTGCTTGCTCTGGTAATTTTTCTTTAGCCATGATCTATAAATGTCGTTTAATGATTCTTTTGTGAACTTTCCTACATAAATCAATTTTCCTTTATCTCTTCGCTCCAATTCATACACACCTCTGTACTTCATTGAAACAGCATTATCCGTGTACACAGTGGTTTTGATACCGTCGTAATAATTGAGCATTTTCCGTGCTATAAGCATCCGTACTTCACTTGATAAGCTCAACATGATAAGTAGTTTACTCAACTTCTTACTGTTCGAGTTGGTCACGAAATCGCTCTGAGCAAATATCAAATCGGTAGTTGAAAGCATCTTACTATATCCTGAGAAACCAAACGCTTTGCCGTCTGCCATAAATACAAGACCCAAATCTCCACCAGTTGTATAATTGACCTTGTTAGCCATGTAAAACGCTTTGAAGTAGTTTATATCGCTCATAGCGCAAAGTTCTACTGTAATCACCGTACTGTCTAAGAACTCATAATCTGCAGGTAGTATTTTAAGCTTGGAGTCAACCGCTTTCTTATCTCTCTCGAAATAATACTTGTTGTCCTTTTCAATGGAAGAGTAAATAAATACAGGGTGTTTTCCTGCACCTAAGCGAACAACCCCGGTTTCGTATTTCGCCAACGATTCCCACTGCTTGTCTGAGTAAATGACATTCTCGTCTGTTTCCAGTAATTCCTTGAAAACTACATCACCATTCTTCGGGTCAAACATATCGTAATGCGCTCTTTCGTAATCGAAACTCTTTTCAACGTAATCGAATATCTTTTCGTAACCTGCTTTGTAAGTGGGTGGAAAACTAATTCCCACACCTTTTCCTTGTTTTTGTTTTAGGAATTCAACAAAATCGTAAAAGTGGAAGGACTTTATGGAGAAATCGAACGCTCCCTTTTCAAGCTTCTCAATCGTATTGTGGTAATACACAGCACTTTGCTCAATCCACGAATCGAAGAAACTCTGCTGATACTCATTCTTTCGGGGTGCAAACTCTGCCAACCTAATAGCATACATAACCTGAATTAACTTCTTGTATTTGTGTTCTTCCCACGAATCGAATGCATTAATTAGCTCTGGATTGACAATTTTTAGTTCAGTATTTGTTTCAAGCAAAATGTCTGAGATAAGTTTTGAGTACAAACTCACGTCGTTTGAGTGAACATCATAACCCATTTTCGACATAACTTTATCCACAGTGAAATTCCCTGAGCAACCAATGAATACATCTCTTCCTTTCGTTCCTTGCATAAGGTCTTGAAGTAATGTTCTGATTTCGGGCGGTGTTGTTCCAACAAACATTGTATTTATTTTAAAAGTTACTATTCACGATAAAAGCAGGGGCGGTTTTACCCCTGCTTCCGGCTCTCTTTGCCGTTTCTTTTTTGGCGTTCTCTCTATCCTGATAAAATCAGGCGCTTCCTTTCATGGTGTAGCTTATCGTTTCAGAACTTCGGCTGCCAAACCTCTGTAATTTGTGTGATCTGTTTCCCTACACTCACAGAACCCGAAACCTCATTTACTCGGAAGCTTTCACGGTATTTGGTTTATTCTAATCCTCATAAAGTTTATTGAACTCTTCTTCTGTATATTCTTTCTCATTGATATACATGTCTTCCGTAGGTCCATCATAGCTATCACAACCTGCTATATTATCACCTGTATGGTGGTTTCCAAATCTTATTCGAGCTGCGCAATCTGGGATATTCATACCACAATAATTGCAAAGGTTATCAGTAGTGTCTTCTAACTCAAATGATTTAATCGTTTTTTGTTGAGATTGAATTCGGTCAATCTCTGCAGCAATTAAAGCACCTGCTTTTTGAAGTTCTTTAACTCTATTTTCAGGAGTTGGTTTCCACCATTCATAATCCCATGTTTCCGGCCAACGTGAGCGAACTGTTATTTCTCTTTGTCCATTTGGCAAGGCATATAACGATGCTACAATTGCAAGCTCATTATTTACGTGTTGATTATCATGGGTAGAAGTCCAACCCTCTTTCTCAATTTGTCTTTTCCTTTCTTCTGAAATTAATTCAATTCCTGTTTTCATATTGTTACTTTTTAGAGTTTACTTCTTTTTTTAATAAATCAATGTTATCTTCGATATATAATTTAACTGGTTGGCTTATGAATCCAAACCGAGGATTAGGGTCAGTATATTCACTGTACAACCACAACAAGTAATCTGCAGGAACATTCGCCATTTGAACACCTTTATATTTTCCAAAAGGCATATTGCTTTTATCAGTCAATAAACTATCGCTCATATCACTCAAATAAAGTTGGTTGAACTACTGCAGTTTTTTTCTCTTCCGGCTTAGCGGACTCGAACACGTACTCTTCAATATCGTAGTTGAATTTCGCTTTCACAAACTCAGCAAAAAGTCTTCGGTGACAGAAATCTCCGGGCTTTTCGTAACAGAGTAATGCGACATCTTTACCGTTACTGAAATTTTTTATAACTGATCTAAACAGTTTAATGTCGAAACTCCCCAAAATGTCTTTCTTGTACAGTTCGGTATATTGCTCACTAGATAGTTTGTCTGAAAGCATATATCTTTTAGGAGCCAGAAAACCGATTGTCGGACCATTAAAGAACTTAGGGGGTGACAATGCAATACCGATTGGAACTATGTCCAATTTCTTTAAAGCTCCGGCTTTTGCAAAGTATGAAGTGTAAATTTTCATTGCTACTGTTTTAATTCATTCATTAAGGCGGGAACTAATAAGTATGTGGACTTCTTTGTTCCAAGGTACACGCCTGTAGCCTTTTGCCTTAATGATTGATTTGTGATGTAAAAGTACTAAAAATGTATGTATTACGCACACATTTATAGTTAAATAAACCTTTTTTGTTCAATTTGTTGAAGTTTTTTCTTATATTCGGCAATAAGCAAATCGAGTTCAACCTCTGATAAGTGACAAGTATTGTTTTTCCTGATTTCAAGCATATCTGTTGCCTTTTCTCCAATTTTTGCTATCAACCCACGTCTGTAACCTGATTTATTGCCTTCATCGAAACGATTACAAGGTCTGCATTGAGCATTACAATTCTGTTCATCGAATCTTAAAGACATGTGTTTACGGTTTTCGTAATGACCGTTATCGCAATTTTCAAATTTAATAACATCTCCACAACTGATACACTTTCCATAACCGAAACCGCAATCTCTCCGACGTATGAATTTAGAAAACACCGCATCCAACCGTTCAATTTTCTTGCTTCGATTGGACTTTGGTGCTTTGCTTTTTGGTCTTGCCCTGTTTTCCCAACCCATAATCAGAACGGTAAATCGTCACCTTCTGGTGGGGGTACTTGGTTACCTGATGTTGGTTCAGTTCTTACACTCTCGGTTTGTGGTGTAGGAGATTCACTACCGGAGTTTTGACCCTCTGGTTTAGAACTGAGTAGTTCAATATGAGAAACATTGCAATTCAACGCTATTTGAGTATGACCATCCTTATCAAATGTTTTAGCTGACAATTGTCCTTCAACATAAACTTTTGTTCCCTTTTTCATGTATTGAAGTACTGCGCTTTCTCCGTGTTTTAAACACGAAACCCATTGTGTTTTTTCAACCTTTACTCCTTGTTTGTCTGTGTAACTTTCTGAATGAGCTACACTAAATGAAATGTACTTTGAAGTACCGAAATCTTTGATAACGGCATCTTGACCAAGATGTCCGATAATTTGTAATTTTAGCATAATTGTAATTTTTTATTTTGTTTTGGTATTAAATCTTCTAACTTAGCAAAGTCACGAAATTGTCTGTCAAAATCTTCATAATCAAGAAGAAAAAGCATTCCTTGTTCATCTGGAATCATAGTTCTCACATGCTTAAGATATTCATCGGTACTCTTATTTATCTTAGTTGACATCTCAGAAGCTTTTCCTCTAAATCCATAACTTTTCATATACTCATCATATTCAAGCCTCAATGTATTACTCATATTTTGAAGTAAATAAATTGCACTCTCATAGCGACTCATTTTTTCAGGGTCGAAACCTTTTGTAATCAACGCATTCAAATGTTCCTGTGATATTGACATACTACTTGAATAAATTGAAATCACGTGTAACAAACTGAGTTAATATACCCCTATCAGTTCCATATTGTGATATAAGAGTATCTTTCAAATATACTTTTATTCCGAAATCACGCTCCCAAATCGTCAACCAATAAACAAGTTGAGTTAAGTCCTGCTTACTATATTTTTTCCCTGATAGCAAACCAACCTTGAATAAATCGCAATGTCCAATACATTGACGAATCATTGAAATACTGCTTGTTATGTCAATTATCGGCTCAATGCTTGCAAATGTTTTGAATCCTGCATCGTGAAGTTTAGCCATTGCTTCAATTCGTTCAGAATTAGTACTGGCGTTTGGTTCAAGTTCATCGTGTCCTGTGAGAGTAAAACCAAAAGCATAAAACGATTTTTCTTTTGGAGTGCATTCACGTGTATATGCAATGAAATCAGAAACCCATTCAGTACATTTGGTCAAAATCTTTACCGGAACATTTCTGTAAATAGCATTACCAACTGCATCCCAAGTCAAATCAATGCACTCAGGTAGCATAGGATCGGTAGTAAAGCTGAAAAATAATCCTGATTTTTGAAGCTCTTCAACGTTTTGAATTAATTCCTTTCCAAAAACCTCTAAAGCATTTTCTTCATCTTTGAAACACTTTTTCAGTGTTGGGGTAATACCACCCATTACTGACCCAAGAACACCTTTTTTGCAGTAGCAATAGGTACAATTATTTGAGCAACCAACGTAAAAATTACAAGCCCAATACGTGTATTCTCCTGCTTTTCCAGAAGGGTTGTAAATCGCTTTTCCATTAAATGTTTTCATACTGTTTTTATTAAAATTATTACTGTTGACAAAATGACAAAAGCAAACACCCGAGTAAAAACAAAACTATTGAAATGCCTATTTTATCAGCTTTCAAATCGTTCAATCTGTCGTATTCTCGTTGAACTTCATTCTCAAATTGTCTTTGACGTGTGGATTTTGGTTTTCTCATAACTTTTCAATTATTTCTTTTACTTTGATAAGTAGTTTTCTGGATTCATTTTCGCTAAATACAATCATAAATTCAACGGCTACTAAAGCGCAACGCCTTTTGAATATGCCTGTAAATCTGAATTTTTCGAGTAATTCAGTTGCTAATTCGTAGGGTGTCAAATTTTTATTTTCCATACTCAGGTAGTTGTGTGTGATTAAGTATGTCGTACACTGTGAAAATTATTGCTACAACGACAAAAGCTACAAACAATAAAATAATAACTGATAGAACTACTATCAAAAAAATAATCAATGCTTTCATGATTCTTCGTATTTTGATTTCCAATAATCACATTCATCACAATTTTGAATACATCCTTCACGCTCACCACATGATTGGTGTCGGTAAGGATTTGTATTTATACACTCAAATGTATTCTCGTCAAATTCATAATCCCAAAAACTCAATTTCCCTTTTGCCGGTATTGGTTCGGGAAAGATGATAGGATTAGCAAGTACCCAGTTGTAAACAGGAACTGCAACGGTCAATATTCTACCTGCAACTTGTTTTTTCTTATAAGCCAAATGGTCAGCCCAAACGCTTGAATGATTGAGTACACAATGAACTATTTCAACAGAGCCTATAATCGCACCGTTTACTAAGTTGTCTTGAATTGGCATTTTATTCGGAATTTTTGAAATTAAGTGCTCTTGTTGAGAATAACTTAATAGTCCTTTAACTTCGCATTGTTTAGCCGAAGCGTGTATCAATACACGACCCATGAAACTAGTCGGCCAAGTGCGATTTTCAATGTCCTTTACACCTTCGACTATTAGCCACGCCCAAGGCTGCTTTATCGTGATAGCTTTCATAACAAAACTCCTTTCACCTTAAAGTACTCACCAGTTTCAAACCCTGTCATTGTGTCGTCGAAATCCCACACTTCGCTCCAAGTTTGTTTTCCTTTCCGACATTCTACATTGAGAATTTTTTCGGATATGTTAAGTTTCGTAATCCGAACCAAGCCTTTAAATTCTTTGCCGGAGAAAACAAGTCCTTTTTCAACGACCACACTGAAAGCATCTAACGTGCTCTGAATACACGGAATTATTACCGACTTTACCAACTCTCTTTTTGAGCCTGAGAGATTGGATTTTTTCTGCTCAATAAGTAAGTATTCGTTTATGATTTTCGTAGCACTGTTCAAGCCTACTTCTCTGAGCGGTCGTTTTTTGTACTCGCTCATATAATTCAGTCGGTTTGCTACTGAGTTCTTTAAATGCTCTTCGCTAAGCAATTGCTCAACTCCGTCAAATTTCTTTGTAAATACACGAATCTGATTCGTTTCTTCCTGTTTTTCTGTGTTCATAATCTTCCTTGAAATTTTCGTTTTTCAAATTCTTTATATACTTGTTCTACATTTTCAACTCTCGTTTCTGTTTTAGTTGAAGCATGTTGTTTGTAGCTAAATTCATCAGCCTCTTGAAGTCTCTGATTTGAGTACTGTTCAATCCACGAAAGAACTGTTGGACCGTCTATCCTGTAAATCTTTCCATATCTTCCAACTTTAGCATATTTAAAACACAACTTTAAATCGTCAATTTTCAGATAATAGTAAATATCGAGAATATCATCAGCTAAATCAGCTAATTGATAATCATCCATGTTTTGACCAGTATTATATTGAGCTGCTAAATCTGCAAGAATAATCACTAATACAGCCCTTGCCTTCGTAACTCCAAACTCTTTCTTGAATGATACTACTGACGGCAATACAGAATTAAACACATCTTCAAACTTTGCAGGACTAAGGGTTTTGAAGTATTGCTTGGGCCATGTCACTAAGAGATTGGCGCTTTGCTCTTTTGTCTTCGGAAGACGTGATTCCGGGATTCGTCCTGTTTCCTGAATTTCCGAAACCTCTTTTGGATTGAATAGTACTATTTCCATTTCTTAATTGTTTTTGCTTTTCAATTTTCAACCAGTTCGTAAAGTGCTTTCTAAATTCTTTTGGAACTTCGTACTCACCACGCTCTTTTTGAAGTCCTGTAAATTCTGAAATAAACTGACTTAATTCGTCTGGACTTATTTTATTTTGCATGCACGAAGTATCTCGCCATTCTTGCTCTTCGGGACAAGTGAGGTATAAAGCTGATTCATCAATTTTTTCGTAAATGGTTTTTTCTTGTATTTCTGTTGGCTGAGTTTCTTCGGGTGCTGAATTTTCCTGAACTTCCTGCACTTTTTCGGGAACAATTGCAGGTTTTTCGTGAATAATGTCGATATTTTCAGGAATTTTTGAGTAGTAGCGTTTCGCTCTCTTATTCATTTCAAGGAATCGGAGTTGGATAGAATGAGCGGTAATTAATCCGTACTTTGTGTAAATTATTTTGTCGAACAAACCCAGATTACAGCAAAGTGCAATAATCTTTTCGACCAGACTTTCTTCAATCCCGAAATACTCTGCTATGTCGAAAACCATTTCGGAGCTGCACTCAGTGAAACAGCCTTTCACCCTGTACACTTCGCAAATGATATAATCGTAAACTGCCACACCTTCGCACTTGAAAGCCTTTTTCAGACGTTTGATTTTCATATCCTGATACCTGTCAGTATCTACGTTATAATACTTGAAACCTTCGTTACCTGCCATAATCAGAAATCTGCAAGATTATTAATAAACTCTTCCTCTGATACGTTTCCTTCAATGAGTGAGAAAATCACATTTCTCACGTTTGTGTACAGCTCACGGAATTCTATCTCGTCCATTTTATCGAATGAGATACTGATTGAATCCTCGACCCACTCCTGACGTTTAATAGACCATACTTTTTCGCATGCTCCGGCTGCTATCTGAACACTTTTTCTGAAACCGTATTTACTGTTGTTGTAAAATGCTACCTGCTTATCGTTCATATACTCCCAACCGATATTCAATAATGCGAAATACTTACGGTGAAAGTCTATATTTCGGGCAACACGAACCTCTGCAGTGTATGTTTCGAACAACTTCAACTTTTTCTTCTCGTTGAAATCATCGTCGTACATTGGTATGAGTCCGTTTATCGTATTTTTGAGTAATAATTTCATATCGTTTTTTTGAATGGAAAAACCCCAATCTATAAATCAATCAGGTAGCAGGATGACAGAAAATAGAAAGGGGTTTAGAATGTCTGTAATGGCTGCTACTCCATAAATTGAATGAGAGTGATCTACGATAGTAGAAATTCCCTGTAAAAGTAAATTAAATGTGTGTAATACGCACATATTAAAGCAAAATAATTTCTTAAAATTACTTAATACTCTGTTTATGGGGTAAATTACACACATTTTGAGTTGGTTTTGAGGTTACTTTTCGATAATAACCATATTCGGAGCTATCTCACGAATTTTCTGAATCTGAATATCAATTGTTTTGTCTCTCATTTCCTCAAACAATTGGTTTGCTGCAGGTGAGCAGAGTTGCAATGAAATTTCGCTTCCGTTTACTGTTGCATCAAACTCAACTTCGATTTGATTTGCAGGTTCGCCCTTGAACATCGGAATTGAAATAAAGAAATTGTCGGGCAAATTGTTGTTTACAACAGATACCTTGTTATCTTTTGTTGAGCCACTATCTTTCTTTTCCTTTTCAACTTTAGTATCAATAGTTGCTTCAAAACTTTTCAACAAAGTAACCAACTTCATGTTTTCAGCTTTGTCCAAAAAGAAAGCACGATTCATTTTGAAAAATTGTCCGAGAGTGTTTGGCTCCCAACGCTTACCTGTATTAATTCCAAAGTTTTGAAAAGCAGGGTGAACAGTCAATTTTCCAACAATTGTACCACGTTTGTATTCGTCGTGTTCGTCAATTACTAAAAGAATTGAAACCTCTTCACGGTCAACAATGACATGACACCTTGAATGGTCGAAATGATTATGCATTTCAGGAACTTCACCATGATTTGCTTTTAATGAAAGTTCAAATCTGCGAGCCAAAAACTCAACCGGAGCACCAATAGTTCCAATAATTCCTATTTTTACTGGCGGTTTTACGTCTAAAACGTTCTGCGCATTTCCCTCTCTGATAACTAATTCTGTTTGTCCTTCATTTAGGACAATTTGCAATTTTTCGTTTTCCATTTTTTTACTGATTAATTATTTGTACCTGTTCTTAAAACCTGATGAATAGTACCCTGTAATTCCTTTGGCATTGCAGGACGTTGAGAGATTAATTGACCCTCAGAATTGTATGAGCCAACCATTTTTTCCTCTTGATCTATAAACGTGAAACAAGTTTCGTTTACAAACTCTGCACGTTCTTTGATTCCTTTCAAGCAAATTTGCTTTTCTTCACGGAGTGGGTCAAGAGAAAATTTGAAATCTTTTTTGATTTCGTTCAACTCTTCTTCTTTGTCGTTGATTGTGATTGAAACTTCGGCTAACCGCTCTTTCAGTTCTGTTACTTTTTCAACTGAAAACTGCTTCATGTAACCTACTGGTTCAACTAAATCGCAATTGTCTTTCAGAAAGCGTTTACGCTCTTCCAAATCGGTAATTTCTAAACCTAAATGTTTATCCATAATTTTGTTTTTGTGTGATTGCTCACGATTAATAATTTTACGCTGTCTTATTTCTATAGCTACTCAACTCACATTTCAATTGTTCAATTTCGGCTTTCTGTTTCTCATTTTGTCTGAGTACCCTTGAAAGCTGTTCACCCAGAGCAAAATAACAAGACTTGATATAAGCCAAACTATTTTCGGCAACGTCTGCACGTTTTTCGGCTTTTTCCTTTGCTGCAGTTTTCTTGTCGGTGTACCGACCTCTTCTGCTGTGATACGGATTGCCAACAGGCTTTTTTTGAACAACTTCAATTTCGTCGAATAGTGTTCCCATATTAATAGGCATTTTTGTTTAACTCTAATTCTACTCCGGGCTTTGCAATGGTTATCGGTTTTCCTGTAGCTTTTGCAATGACCTCGAAAAATTCTTCCGGGTCTGAATTTTGACCCGATAAGTGGATTAGAACAATGTTATGCACGTCACTGAGGTTTTGGTTGAGCAACACCTTTTTAGTGGTTTGTAGCTCCATGTGCGATGTCATAACACGCTCTTTTACTTTCCAGTGTAAACCATTCTGTACACTTTCATTCAGACAAGCATCGGAATAGTTGCACTCAATCAGAATGTGATTAAGATTTGAAAACTCATACTCACACAGAAAGCTGTCGGTCAGGAACATCAAATTTCCAAAATCGGAATGCTGAATGAGAAACCCAAGACAACTCACGTCATGCGCTGCCTCGAACGGCAACACTTTGAAGTTTCCTACTTTTACGCCTTTCTCTGCCTGAATTTCTTTTGTTCGCTTCAATCCTTTGGCTTCAATGACACTTTTGTTGGCATATACAGGGAAACACTGCTCAAACTCTTTTGCTTTCGCTGAGTGGTCACCGTGTTCGTGAGTGATTAGACAACCTGCCACTTTACTGATATTGAAACCAAGAGCTTGTTTGACTTTCACCAAACTTACTCCGGCTTCTAATATCAACGCTTCCGTATCGGATTGAAGGATATAACAGTTTCCTGCTGACGAACTTCCTAAGACTGTGAGTTTCATTTATTCGGTTGCTTTTTTGATTGCATTTCTGACTTTAGGAAGTGATATGCTTTCATATCCATCAGGTAAGCTATCATATAACTCAATTAGTGCTTCAAGCAATTCAGGTGCAGCAGCTATGAGTTTAGCGTTTGCTTCTGCATTAAGCATTGAATTATCACAAATTGCTATAAGAGCTTTCCCTTTTACTTCTGTTGGTAATGGGTTAATAGACCAAACATGATTTCCTTTTTGCTTCCATTCTCCTTTTGTGTGTTTCGCTTCCATAATCAATAAGGAATTTCTGCTTCTGCAGGTGGAACAACTTCTTTTTTCTCGTCTGTCACTTCGGAAAACTCAACATTTTCAATGTTCAGATTTTTAGTCCTGATTTCAGCAATAGCTTCGTTTCTTTCGTCCTCGCTATCTCTGTCACCTGAAAGCACGTCCTGCATTTCGACTGATAAGTACCCCCATTTTGCCAATAGATTACGCAAGCAGGTTTTCAGAGCCATATCGGTAAAATTTCCAAGCCAACCAACGCTTCCGCTCGATTGCTCAGAGTTAGCCAGTATCTTCAAACTTTCGACGGTTATATCTTTGTTCGACTTCAAGACTGCTGAGTAACGTTTAGCGTGTTTTGCCATCGTTTCAACATCAATGTAGAGAGTTTTAGAGAAACCGTTCAAAGTCTCGAAATACGCAAAATAACCAACTATTTTGTCCGAAATTTTCTTTCCGTCAAAGTTGATTTCACCTGAAAGTTTGTTCACTTTCTGAACTTCACCTTCGTAAACCACATCGGTATTCATTGTCTTGTACTGTCCGGTTCGCATTGCTAATTGAACGTAACCTTTGTAACCGGGCATAAATGTCGGAGTTGGTACTTTAACCCAACCGTTGTCGGTTTTTACTGAGTTATTGAAAACCACGATATACGCAAAGCCCAGGGACTTCACAATCGGGAGTTTCAATACTGCTGCTTTCAAAGCCTGTGCAACAACTGCATTTGGGTCGCAAGTCTGTAACTGGGGATCGCCAGTGTACAAATCGATAATACTTGCAACAAATGAATTTGCATTGTTTCCAAGCGCATTTTTGAATTGCTCATTGATGCTTTCCGCACTCAATGTTTTTTTGAGAATGTCCACCTTTCTTACTGGTGTTTTACTTTCTTCTGGCATAATACTGTTTTTTTTACTGTTACTATTAATCCAAGTTATTAAAGAAATTGCTGAATGACGTGTTACCGTACTCGCCTTTTGTAACCTCAATCATTTCAGCAATTGTGTACTCTTTTTCACGCTTGATAAGTCGGTTTGAAACAAAATCTTTCGTTCCAAAACTACAAGCACCGGTAATGATACGATAGCATTCAATCGCTTTTTCAAAACTCAGTTTGCTTTCAAGTGTCAGACCTTTGTAGTCTGATTTGTCACGGTTTGAAATCTTGAAAATCAAATCTTCTTTAGCCTCTTTTATTGTTTCTCCGTGTGAGAATTTTCCATTTCCGTCTGTAACCAAATACGATTCTTTGGTTTGTCCGATTTTCTGAATTTTGAAAACATTTCGCTTGTGGGAAACAACCTTTGAGAAAATACCATCAGCTTTGATGTATTTCCGACCTCTCCATTCAAAGAATGAATTTTCGTTTATGTTCCGATTTACTTTGCTTGTGTCGGTGATTCCTGTACCACGTAGGTAGAGAGAGCCACCAACTGTGAGGTTGTCAGGCAATGCGGTGATTCCTGTACCTTCAAGGTCGAGAGAGCCACCAACTGTGAGGTTGTCAGGCAATGCGGTGATTCCTGTACCTTCA